>JAESTN010000097.1 GCA_016763595.1 Flavobacteriaceae bacterium
ATTGGTGTTTCTAATTAGGTTTTTACTCTCTGTATTGACCTTATTATTGTAGCTGTTTCTGCAATAATCCGTACAGAATTTTTTATCAATTCTACCTCTGATTTTCTCGCCACACTCCAAACATTGTTTCGTTTCCATACCCTTTAATTTACTGTTTATAAATGTACTAAAAAAACATTTACAAACGACTACAAACGTTTACATACGAAAGTAAGTGCTTTTTAACCGAATAAAATTTGGAAGTCACTGCATCTTTGCCATGTCAAAACGAATTGACAGAATTTAATATAAACCAGCACTGAGCAAAGGCGAAGTGTTTAAAACCTTATCTTATGAGTACGTTAAGAAACAAAGTACAGTTAATTGGAAACTTAGGAAACAACCCAGAAATTATTACGCTTGATTCTGGTAAAAAATTAGCAAAGATTTCTATTGCTACAAATGAAACCTACAAAAACGCACAAGGCGAAAAAGTAACAGATACACAATGGCACAATGTTATTGCGTGGAACAAAACAGCAGAAATTATTGAGAAATATCTTCAAAAAGGAAATGAAGTTGCCATTGAGGGGAAGCTAATAAATCGATCTTATGAAGATAAAGATGGAATTAAAAAATACATTACAGAAATTGTGTGTAGTGAATTGTTAATGTTGGGAGGAAAGTAGTGTGGAATCTTGCTGTGAAAAAGAAAAGCCTTCACATTTGTGAAGGCTTTTTGTGTATGTTGTTTTTAAGATTAAAAACCACAAACATCTCTGCTTGTGTGCTAACCACACGATGCAATCGTGCGTGAGCGAAGCTATTTTACTTCATTCCCTAATGACTAAATATTTCATATACGTAAAGTTTTAAATTAGTAACATCTACAACGAATAATTGTATCTCTGTTACTTTTCCAGTTGTTTCTAAATAAGAATATGTGTAAAGGTTTTCTTCATGGTTTAGTGCTCCTATCATTTTTTGAGCTTCTAATTTTGATTTAGTTTCCTCATATATATACTTTGAAACTATTTCTAAATTTTTGTCGTTTTTAGAAAAAGAAGCCTTCTTCCATGTAGTTGAGATCGTGTTTTCATTATGATAAACCCGTTTTGGATAATCGTCTTTATATAAAGCTTTTTTTGTTTCTAATATGTTATAATTATAAACATTGAGATTCATTTCATTCTCTTCATTCTTTTCCCAATTATGAAATGTTCTTTCATTTATTTTGACATTTAATCCTAGTTCCCCAGTAAAAAAAGATTGATTTACTCCATCAAAATCACAAGAAAACAAAGTCAACATCAACATTAGAATTATTTTTTTTTTCATTTTTCTAATTTTAATTATTACACTATTGTTCCTATCTAATGCCCCATGCTGCCCCACGATGTAATTGTGCTGGAGCGGGTTTTATTTTTTGATGAGTTGTAGTGTTTCAGATATTGTAGTTACTGGTAACTTACACGTATTATCTACACATACATAGATAAACGTTTCTTTGTCTACAAAACGATTCTTTAACAGTGGTAATTCAGATTCATGTGTACTATAAGAAACTAAAATGTTAGGAAGATATATTTTGTTTAATTCTGCTAATTTGGTTTTGGCATCCTTTCCAGAAATCACAACTTCATAATATGGATTTGTGAAATTCAGCATTAAATCGAACCAATTAGAAAAAGAACTTGCGTTACCTACCATTTTTGATTTCACATTGTTCAACATCGTTATGGCCATTTCTTTATAGCTTTTTTTGTCTAAATGATGTGACAATGAAAATAGAGTTTTTGCCATTATAGAATTGCTAGATGCAATCACATTGTCTTGATATTCTATCGTTTTGGCAACCAAAGAAGGATCTTTTTTAGAAGTGAAATAAAACATCTTTGTAATTTCGTTGTAAAAATTAGTAACTGCGTATTGAGTTAGTAATTCTGCTTTCTCTAACCAAAGTTCATTTGCAGTAACCTCATATAACTGAATAAAAGCTTTTGTTGTGGCAGCATAATCTTCTAAATATCCATTAATAGAAACCTTTCCATTTTTATAGTTGTGAAATAATTTTCCTTCTTCAGTTAATTGATTTTTGACGATAAAACGAGCCGCTGTTTCAGCTGTTTTTAAATAGTTTTTTTTATCGAAAACGGTATAAGCATCAAGGTACCCACTTATCATCAAGGCATTCCAAGAAGTTAAGCTTTTATCATCTAATCTTGGTTTTTTCCTTTTTTCTTGACGTTTCTTTAATTTCTTTTTCCAGTCAGCTTTTTTACGGTTTAATTCAGCTATCGAGATTTTGTTTTCTTTGGTAAAAGAGTTATCGTCAGTAGTTTTTATTAAAACATATTTTTCATCCTCCCATAAACCATATTCGTTGATGTTGTAGTACGTAGAAAACAAGGGGAAATCACTTTTTAAAATGGATTGTAATTCTTTTTTTGTCCAAGTATAATAGGCTCCTTCTTCTAACACAGTGTCAATAGTATAGCTATCTGCATCTAAGGAAGAATAAAAAACCCCTTCGGGAGAAGTGAGTTCATTTTTAATAAATTCTAGTGTTTCAAAAACAACATTTTTGTAAGTGTCGTTTTTCGTAATTTGATACGCTTTTGAGTACAAGCTAACCAACTGAGCATTGTCATACAGCATTTTTTCGAAATGTGGAATGTGCCATTTTTTATCTGTCGAATACCGAGAGAAACCACCGTTTACTTGATCAAAAACACCCCCAAAAGCCATTTTGTCTAAGGTGTTTACTACATGATCCATGAGTTGGGTATCAGTATTCTGAAAAGCATATCGCATTAAGAACTGATAGTTGTTTGGCAACATAAATTTAGGGGCTCTATTAATTCCTCCGAAGGCATTATCAAATTGGTTGCTCCATTTTTTAACTTCGTCAGCAATAAAAACTTTTGTAAAATCTGGTGTAGCTGTATTTAGGGTAATTAAATCAATGTTTTTAATTCCCTCTTCTAATTTATCTGCAAAAGCATAGAATTTATCTGGATCTTTTTTAAAGTTTTCAGAAATTTGTTCCAATGCTTTTTGCCATTGATTTTTAGAAAAATAGGTACCTCCCCATATTGGTCTTCCATCAGGTAAAGCGATTACATTTAATGGCCAACCTCCATTTCCTGTCATTAATTGAACAGCTTTCATATACACTTTATCAACATCTGGTCTTTCTTCTCGATCCACTTTTATATTGATAAAATCAGCATTCATTGTTTTTGCAATTAATGAATCTTCGAAACTTTCTTTTTCCATAACATGACACCAATGACACGCTGCATAACCAACACTAATAACGATGAGTTTATTCTCTTTTTTTGCTTGCGCAAGAGAATTGTCATTCCAGGCTTTCCAATTTACAGGATTGTGTGCATGTTGTAGTAAATAGGGACTTGTTTCATGAATCAATTCATTTGTAAATTGATGTTTTTTTTCGGCATCAGTACAACTCGCAAATAGAATTAGACTGATTAGAAAAAGTAATTTATATTTTTGTAGCATTCGTTGTTTTTAAGATGGTGAGTTCATTATTTTTATTGAGGATGATAAAATGAAGAACTCCTTTAATTTGTATTTTCTTAATGTCTTTTGCCTCTTTATTGCTAAAGTAACTGGTATCATTGCTAAAATAAAACTCTCCGTTTTTATTTCCTAATAAAACATACCCTTTAGAAGCATCATATCTGATGGTTTCTACTTCTGAATCGTAGCTATTACCAACCCCAAAAATATCTAAATGGCCATCGTTATTTACATCTGCAACTTCAATGCCTAAGGTAGGGGAAAATTGCCCAAAGTTTGGAAGTTCTTGAATTTCAAACTTTCCATTTCCTTTGTTTTTTAAAATGATGGAAGCAAAACTATGCCCAACTAAATGATGTGCTTTTGCCAATCTGTTTGAACCATAAATATCTGGTAGGGTAGCAGCAGCAAACTCTTTGAATGTTTTTAATTTGTCATTTAAAAAGGGTGTTTGCTGGGTTGAGCATTCTTTACCTCTGATAGGTAAAAGCTCCCCTGTATTTGAAACTTTACTTAATGCAATATCAAAAGAGGTGTTGTTATCGAAATAGTCTGCGTAAATATGCAGCGGTTTTTCTTTTGTTGGATGAAATTTATTGTTGGTTCCCCAGTTTCCAATAATGTAATCTATATTTCCGTCTTTATCTAAATCGGCGGCTTTAATAGTTTGAAACCAGCCATTTGTATTTGATACGCCTTCTATTTCTTTTTTATAGAATTGTCCATCTCTATTCTCGAAAATAGAAATAGGCATCCATTCTCCAACAACAATTAAATCATCATCACCATCATTGTCAAAATCAGAAAATATGACATCTTTAATAATTTTTATATCAGAAATGTCATCAAATCTCTCATTGATAACATTGGTGTATTTTCCGTTTTTATAGGCTAAAAAATAGGGTTTATCAGAAAGAGGGTATTGCCCATGTTTAACGTTACCACCAACAAATATCTCCGGTTTTCCGTCTTTATTTGTATCTGTAAAAGCAATTCCTTTCGAGTTGGTCGTGATATCGGGTAAAGTTCCTTTTTTAAAGTTTCCATACCCGTCGTTTATATATATTCGGTCTTGCAAATAGTTGCTATTTTTTGGGACTTCATAGCCTCCAGAAGTCACAAATAAATCCAAATCGTTGTCATTGTCTATATCAATAAATTGGGCATCTGTATCTTCAAACTCTTTTTCTTTTTTAAATAGATTTTTATTAGATTCCTTGAATTCCCCATTCTTTCCTTGAATAAATAAGGAGGCTTTTTCTCCTTTTGCATTGCCAACAAAAAAGTCATCAAGGCCATCATTGTTCACATCAGCAACTGCAATAGTAGAACTCATAACAGACTGTTTTTGAGGTAATAATAATTGCAATTTAAAATCGTCAAAGTCATTTTCTTTTTGACGGTAGTTTACACCAATATCTGTAGGGTTTATTTTTTCAACTACCCCCTTTTTTAGGATCGTTTTTGTGTTTTTGTGAATAGCATTTTTATGATAAAGTGTATAGCTCTTATTGATATCGATATCTACAAGTTTTTGAGATGTAGTTGCATTCCAATCTACAATTACACTATCTATTTTCGGTTGATTGTCCAATCCAAAATGGAGCTTGTTCCCAATAGAAGATTGATACCCACGACTCACAAAATGCACCTTCGCTTGTTTTAGGTTGTTCGCATACACTGTGACTTTTGCTCCAATTCCAAAACGATTATTTTTAGCTCCTTTTAGTTCAAAAACAATAAAGTTACTTGTAGCATTGTTTTTATAAATGGATGCTTTTTCTCCTTGGTTATTGATGATTAAATCTAAATCTCCGTCATTATCTAAATCAGCATAAACAGCTCCGTTCGAATTTACTTTTGCATCTAAACCCCATTTCTCTGAAGTGTTTTTAAAGGTTAAATCCTTATTGTTTTTAAAAATATAATTGCTTAATTTATGAGAAGGCATCATTTGTATAGCCTCATCTAAAGTTACTTTTTTACGGTTTCTAATATTAGACTTCATTTGGTTTCTAAAATCCTGATTGGATAAATCATTTTGAATTCCATTAGTCACAAAAACATCATTAAAACCATCGTTGTCAAAATCTGCAATTAGCGGCGCCCAGCTCCAATCTGTTTTTGCAATACCAGCTAAAGAGCTAATTTCACTATAGCTGCCATTGCCATTATTTAACTGCAAAACATTTGACATGTATTGATGATGATAGCCCATATCTACTAATTTATGAAAATTAGAAATGCTCATGGTAGCCATGTTTTCTTTGCCTCTAATATGATCTTCTGCCATCATGTCTAACACAATTAAGTCAGGTAATAAATCGTTGTTAATATCAGCAAAATCAGAGCCCATACTGTTCGTAGAAATATGATTAAAATGTTTTAAGGCCTCGTCTTTAAATGTTCCATCTCCTTGATTTATATATAGGAAGTCTGGTTCTAAAAAATCATTCGCAACATAAATATCTAGGAGGTTATCATTGTTAAAATCTCCAATAGAGGCGCTTAGTCCCCAAGCTTTATTTAAAATCCCTGCTTCTTTAGTAATGTTTGTAAAGCCATTTCCATCATTTCTAAATAATTGATCAGAATTATAGGCTTCTTTCTTTAATTGAATTCTAGGATCAATATTTACGTTGTTTCTGAAATCTTGCCGATGATTTACCAAATACATATCTAAATCAGCATCGTTGTCAAAATCAAAAAAGTAAGCTTGAATAGAAAAGCCAAAATGGTCTAAACCATACTCCTTTGCACTTTCTTTAAAAGTGCTGTTTTTTTGATTGATGTATAGTTTATTTTTTCGTTGCTCATGGCTATCTAAAGAACCAGATTTACAAACATAAATATCTAGCCAGCCATCATTGTTTATATCGATCATTGTTACACCAGTAGTCCAGCCATTTGTATCAGAAACATTGGCTGTTGAGGTAATGTCTTTAAAAGTTAAATTGTCAGTGTTTAGATACAATTTATTGGATTCTTGATTGGAAGTGAAATAGAGATCTTCTAAACCATCATTGTTAATATCTCCAACAGCAACACCTCCTCCATTGTAGATATAGGAGTAATTGATGAAATTAAAATAGAGATTTTCTTTTACCCTGTTTGTAAAATGAATATTGGTTTGATTGGGTGCTATTTTTGAAAAGAGAGTAGGTTCTTCTATAAAGGTTGAATTCTCTGAACAGCCAAATGCGATCGCTAGAATTAAAATAAAAAATCGTTTAAAAAATGACGTATTCATTTATGCTCATTTAAAGGTCAAAAATTGAACTTTAAATATAGTTTAAAAATCAATAAGCAAGGTATTAAATTATACGAGCAAAGGGATAAAACCTACTAATGACTTGATTAAAGCTATCTTGGAATAAAAAATTTAAAAAAAATGTTGTGAGGTTAAAATATTTATTGATCTTTGTCCCATCAATATGAACAAACAAATTATTAATATCATTTCTATTATTGTCATTGCTATTCATAAGCAACGATAAGGAAGTGTATTTATATTTTTAAAAATATTTAAAAGCCTTCCAAATTTGGAAGGCTTTTTTTAGTAAATAAATCAAAGAATGAATTTTATCAAGAACATCATTATTGTTGTCATTATCGTCATTATTAGCTCAGCACCGAGTTGATACAGATCGTTATTGCCAACAAAAAGCAAAAACCTGTATCAACTGATACAGGTTTTTTTTTGTTGAAATCTGTGGTGTTGAATGTCATATTAATAGTG
>JAESTN010000098.1 GCA_016763595.1 Flavobacteriaceae bacterium
GCAGGTGCCGAAATTCCGAATCATGGTGCCAATTCATTGATTACGCAATATGCGGCCATTACGTCTTTTAGTAGTACTGGAAACACCTTAGGTACGGTACCTCGTGATCAAGACAATCCATATGTAACAGGTGCTGCCATTCCAACATCTGGCTTGCCAAGTGCTGTTAAAGTAACATTGACAAATGCCATTACTGAACCAGAACCGAGACCTGTTAAATTCAGATATACAACAAATGCAGATGCTACCGACCCAACATGGTTAGATGCGGTTACCATCATCGCCAGTGGACCAGACACCACATTTACCTTTCCAAAAGGGACAGATGGAATTTCATTGGTCTATGAAGTTGATTCAGATTGGAACCATCAAGGTTGTCAATTAAAAGGGCAGGCCTTGTTAGCACTAAAAGAGAATGATACCTTAACAGGGGGCTGGGTGAGTCCACTAGGCAATGGAAACTGTGCAATCAATTAATAGTCAATAATTCCTTTTTATTAAAAAGCATGAACATCAAGATTTTGGTGTTTGTGCTTTTTTTATTTCACAGGCCTTTAGTACGTTTTATGGATGTACTTTAAGGTTAAGTTATATCTATAAACACATATATTTCTTTTATATTTACTACCAACTATGAAAATTTCTAAATCCGACATAATTGGTTACTCTCTTTTTCTTTTAGTGATTCTTATAGATTGGAATTTCTTAACGCCTTATGTAAATGCAAAATATTTAGAAAGTGATATTGATAATTTTGAAAACAACACCATACAGCTGTTATTATTAAAAACCACAATGATTTGGCTGTTTTTAAATACAATCTATTTCCTTACAGATTTTAAAGAACATGTGAAATTTTTTTTCTCTTTTAGGAATTCCCTTTGGATATTCATCTGCTCTTTTATTATGTTGTTGTTTTTCAATGGTAGTTGTGATAACTTTTTATTCTACTTAAATACTTCATACCCTTCAAAACACATTAGTGAAACCTATGTTGTCACAAGTTTCAAGCCTAACAAAGTTTTTTTTCTAAAAAACAACGAAACCATTATCTATAGAGAGGGAATAAAAAAAATTGACATTCAAAGAAAAGAATTAGGCCTAACATCTGTTCATACTCTTAAAAACAGTGATTCTATAACTGTTCGTCATTCCATTGGTTTTTAGATATCAAATACATAGATTAATTATTACGTATACACCAGCACCTTATCTAAACAAGCATCATGTGCTTCTTTTGGTACGCTGTCTATTTTCTGAAAAGGATAGCCAATACCAACCGTAAACGCAGTTGGATGTTTGGCTAAAAAAGTATCGTAGTAGCCTCCGCCATAGCCCAAACGGTAATTTTCACTATCAAAAGCCAGTCCGGGTAC
Source organism: Flavobacteriaceae bacterium (assembly GCA_016763595.1). GTDB lineage: Bacteria > Bacteroidota > Bacteroidia > Flavobacteriales > Flavobacteriaceae > Polaribacter. The sequence continues at coordinate 1,377 of JAESTN010000098.1, forward strand.
AATTACAAGATCTAATTCCCCGTTAAAAACAAGTCCGTTTTTGGGATGGGACGTTCCGTACACTCCAGATTCTAAATGGTCTAAAGAATCCAATACCAAATGTTCGAGCTGTCTGTTTTTCAAGGTTTTTGGCGTTACCACAGTAATCCTATTTGCTACTAATTTTTCTAACAAAGGCTTGATGTCAATTTCATTTCCCATGGGGATATAGGCATGTACAACTGCACAATTTCTATCTGCTATCAAAGCAAACAAAGCCTCACAAATTGAAGCATCGTAGGCTAATTTGTATGTGAGCTCAATGGCATCTCGCTGTGTTTTTATGCTAGTTCTTACCGCTTTCTTTTGGTCTGTAATCGTCATCGTAAATTCGTGCTATTGGAGTACAAATATAATTGAATTCTATGCTGATTTCTGTGAGCGATGCAATTTTGTTGATCCGTTTTAAATTCGTTTGAACTGGCAATGGATTTTAACAAGACATTAGTACCAAACCCCGTTCAAATATTTAAATTCGTTCTTCAGAAACAAGCCCTCTTTTTATGGAAGCATTAAAAAAACACCTGAGTACCTTCTTACCCAATTCTCAAACAGCGGAATTAATTGCTATAGGAAAACAGCAATGCTTGAAACCTGGTGACTATTTTATTCGTGCCGGAGAAACGCCAAAAAAATTAGCCTTTGTACACAAAGGTCTTTTTAGACATGTATACATCAATGAGAAAGGCGTTGAATTTACCAAAGGAATTATCTCGGCATCAGGATTTATCTCGTCCTATTCTGCCATGACTTCAAATACAGCTTCTCATTTTTATATTGAAGCCTTAGAGCATTCCGAAATTTTTGAGTTTGACCAGCAACCATGGAACGACTTAAGAGTCCAAAACCCTTTTTGGGACAGGTTCCTATTCAAGATAATCGAAAAAGGATTTTGCATCAAAGAAAAAAGAGAACGCGACTTCTTATTATTAAATGCAGAGACTCGGTATCGAAACTTCTTAGCTGAATTTCCAAATTTAGAAGGCAGAATTAAACAGCACATCATTGCTTCCTACTTAGGCATTCAACCTGAATCCCTGAGTAGAATCCGAAAAAAACTGACTTAACATAGGTCAATGTTTTCGATAAAACTGCACAGTATTTTTGTGGTAGTATACACTTAAAAAGAAAAATGATGTACCTATCGAATAACAAAATACTAATTACTGGAGGAAGCTCTGGTATTGGCTTAGAATTGGCAATACAACTTCTAAAAAGAAACAATAACGTACTTATTTGTGGACGCAACCTGCAAAGACTGCAAGCAGCCAAACAACAAAATCCAAGATTAGAAATCTTTCAATGCGATCTTGCTATTCCAGAAGATTGTGATCGTCTGGTCTATTGGATCCAAGAAAACCACAGCGATTTAAATGTACTCATTAACAATGCTGCCATTGTACATACCTCTTCTTTTTTAGAAGATCAATTTGCACTTGAAAAAGCACAACTAGAATTTCAGGTTAATTTCTTGGCTCCCTTGCGACTCATCAAAAAATTAGCCTCTACCCTACACCAACATATCACACCAACCATTATAAATATTACTACAGGGTTGGTCTATGCGCCAAGAGCAGACTATTCGTATTACAATGCTACCAAAGCGGCCTTACATTCTTTTACCCAAGTACTTCGAATTCAATTAAAGAAACGGAATTTTCGGATTATAGAAGTACTTATGCCAGCAGTAAACACCCCTTGGCATAAGGGAAACCCACCTAAAATTGCCATTTCTACAGAAAAAGCAGTGGCCATGATGTTGAAAGAAGTATCAGCAGGGAAAACAGAAATAAAAGTTGGAAAGGTGAAGTTATTGCATTTCATCTCGCGCATTTCCCCTGGTTTTGCACTAAAAAAAATAAACAGTTTACACAAGGCATAAAAGTGATAGCTCCGTATCGAATTCCCCTTTAAAAGAAGTACCTGTGATTAAATGCTTTGAAAACCTCAACATTTTTGTATCTTGACCTTTGCTTATGACAGAATTTATTTTAAACGATACAGTAATTACTACTGAGGTAAACAATGGAGTTACCTTACTTGATTTTATCCGCGAACACCAACATTTAAAAGGAACCAAAATTGGTTGTCGAGAAGGTGATTGCGGTGCTTGTACAGTGTTAGTTGGAACTTTAACTGCTGATAACACCCTACAATATCAATCCATTACTTCGTGTATTTCTCCGTTGGGAAATGCGCATGGAAAACACATTGTTTCTATAGAAGGCATCAACATTCCTAAATCATTGACCTTTCCACAACAAGCAATGGCAGATAATTTTGCCACTCAATGTGGGTTTTGTACCCCTGGTTTTGTGGTTTCAATGACCGGATTTGCATTGCAACAAAACAACAGCACTACCTGCAATGATGCAATTAGTGGTAATATCTGTAGATGTACCGGCTATAAATCTATTGAGAAAGCAGGCCTGAGATCGAAGAAAAGCTCGCTGATAAAAATCAAAATGATCAAATAGATTGGTTGATTTCCAATGAATTTATTCCGAATTACTTTATTGACATTCCAGAAAAATTAAAAGCCATTCCTTTACAGTAATATCAGAACTCAGGCGTTAAAGTTGCCAACGGAACGGATTTATTTGTCCGCTTTGCGGATGAGATGGCAGATGTAAATATGCATTTATTGAGCAGTAATACAGCATTAAATGGCATTACTTTTAAAGAAAAAACCTGTACTATTGGCGCAAACACCACGGTTACCCAAATTGCAGAAAACAGAAAATTACAAACCCTTTTTCCGAAATTGAACCAATTTTTAAAATTGGTTTCCTCAGAGCAAATCCGAAATATGGGAACCTTAGGAGGAAACTTTGTAAATGCCTCTCCTATTGGAGACATGTCCATTTTCTTTTTAGGACTAAATGCAAGCATCACCATTATTGACACCGATAAAAACGAGCGAACTCTTGCTTTTAGTGCCTTTCACCTCGATTATAAAAAATACGATTTAGCAGCAAATGAAATCATCAAAAACATTGCGTTTCCGATTCCATCAAGCAATACCTTTTTTAATTTCGAAAAAGTAAGCAAGCGCACGCACTTAGACATTGCCAGTGTAAATAGTGCAGGAAGAATTGCGCTACAAGACAGCACAATTACCGATGCTCATTTTGCTACCGGCGGCGTTGCAGCAGTACCAAAATACTTAGCCAAAACCAATGCTTTTTTGATTGGTAAAGAGCTAACAATTGCTACCATACACGCTGCAGAAGCAATATTACAATCAGAAATAAGTCCGATTAGTGATGTAAGAGGAACAAAAGCATATAAAAGACTGCTGGCAAAACAATTGTTTTTTGCGCATTTCATCAGCTTATTCCCTACGCAGTTTCAACTCCAAAATTTAGGTACATCATGAAAAACATAGACAGTTATACACATCTTCGTGGTGAATCTCTTTTTGTAGATGATATGATGATTCGACAAGATGCCCTTTTTGGTTTGTGTTTCGATTCGCCAAAAGCACATGGAAAAATTACCAAGGTAGATTATAGCAAAGCGGCAGCATTAGAAGGTGTTGAACGCATATTTACCTACAAAGACATTTTAGGCGAAAACCAAATTGGAGGGATCATTCCAGATGAACCGCTGTGGGCAGAAGATGAAGTGCATTTTTGGGGGCAACCCATCGCTTTTATAGTCGCTACTTCTGAAGCCATTGCAAAAAAAGCACGTGCTTTAATAGAGATCGAAATAGAAGAATTGCATGTAATTACCACTGCCAAAGAAGCCAAAGAAAAAGGAAGTTTTATCAATGCACCAAGATCCTTTAACTTAGGAAATACATCGGATACTTTTAAAAACTGCGACTATGTTTTTGAAGGAGAAACCTTTTCTAATGGTCAAGAGCATTTGTATTTAGAAACTCAAGGTTGTTATGTAGAACCTAAAGAAAACGGAAATATAAAAATCACCTCCTCTACACAAGGCCCTACACAAGTTCAAAAAACGGCTGCCAAAGTTTTGGGCATTCCCATGCATAGAATTGAAGTAGATGTGATTCGCTTGGGTGGTGGATTTGGAGGAAAAGAAGACCAAGCAACTCCGTGGGCTGTGATGGCTGCTGTGGCAGTGCAACATTTAAACAAGCCCGTAAAATACATGTTAAACCGACATGACGATTTAAGAATGACCGGGAAACGACACCCTTATTCTTCCTTTTTTAAAATCGGCTTAACAAAAGACCTAAAAATTCAAGGCTTTGAAGTGGAGTTTTTACAAAATTCGGGTGCAGCTGCAGATTTATCTCCTGCCATTGCAGAGCGTACCTTATTTCATGCCACCAATAGTTATTTCATTCCCAATGTAAAAACAACGGTATATAGTTGCAAAACCAACTTACCGCCAAACACCGCCTTTAGAGGTTTTGGAGGACCACAAGGAATGTTTGTCATTGAAAGTGCTATTGCCGCTGCCGCAGATAACATGGGCATTGATAAAGCGACCATTCAAGAAGCAAATTTATTAGTTGAGAATGATGAATTCTCTTATGGTCAAATAGCAACAGAAGTACAGGCAACCAAAGCTTGGGAAACAGCCAAAGAAAAATTTAATTTAGAAGCACTTCAAAAAGAAGTAAGCGATTACAATACCCAGAACTATCAAACCAAAAAAGGAATTTCGGTAATGCCAATTGCGTTCGGAATTTCATTTACCAATACGCCAATGAATCATGCAAGAGCGTTGATCCATATTTACCAAGATGGAAGTGTTGGTGTGAGTACGGGAGCGGTAGAAATGGGGCAAAGTGTGAATACCAAAATGCTGCAAGTAGCACAAGATATTTTGGGAATCTCAGCTGATTTGGTAAAACTAGAAAGTACCAATACCACCAGAGTTGCCAATACCTCTCCTTCTGCGGCAAGTTCTACGGCAGATTTGAATGGGAAAGCGGTTGAAATGGCCTGTAACAATTTGATTAAAAGATTGCAAAAAGTAGCGAGTACCCTACTTTCTAAAAACATAGAAAGCATCACTTTTCAAGAAGGTGCTGTTTTTATTGATGGTTATAAAACGGCGCTTACTTGGGAAGCTGTCATTGCGCAAGCCATGTTAGAACGCGTAGCGTTAACAGAAAATGCACATTATGCCACACCCATCATTCATTTTGATAAAACAAAAGAAAAAGGACATCCATTTGCCTATCATGTATATGGAACCGCAATAACAACCATTACCTTAGATTGTTTGCGTGGCACCTATGAAATTGATGCCGTTGATATTGTACACGATTTTGGAAAAAGCATGAATCTAGGCATCGATATTGGTCAGGTTGAAGGGGCGCTGGCACAAGGAATTGGTTGGATGACGATGGAAGAAATTGCCTATGATACCGATGGTCGATTATTGTCTAATGCCTTGTCTACCTATAAAGTTCCTGATGTGTTTTCTGCAGCAAAAAAAGTGGCAGTAGTTCCGTTAGAAACAGAAGGAAACCCGATGGCCATAAAAAAATCGAAGGCCGTTGGAGAGCCTCCATTAATGTACGGAATTGGAAGCTATTTTGCCATTCAACATGCGGTAAAAGCATTTAATAAAAACCACAAACTACAATTCAATGCGCCATTTACTCCTGAAAAAGTATTGATGAGCTTGTATGAGAAATAAGGAATTGAGGAGTTATTTAGGTAATTCAAAAAAAATAAATCTAAAAAATAAAGCGATCAAACTAAACTACACAAAATCAAATATAGCACGAGGTGCAATTATATACAGTGCCGGAGATACCATTGCCGCCTTTTTATTGGATGAATTCTCCATGTATCGATTGCTTGGAATGGTACTTATTGGAGCCACAGTATATGCCTTTGAAATTCCGAATTATTTTGCATGGATCGATCAGAAAACAGCCTCGTATACCGGAGTCAAAAAAACAATGGCTAAAACGGGATTGGCAATTGCCTACTTTAATCCTATTTGGATTTGGAGACATTTGGTTTTTATCAAACTCTTTTCAGGGCAGTTTGAGCAAATTAATTTGCATCTATGGTATATCGCTGGGATGTCGTTTTTAGTGAATATCCCCATATCATTCATTGCCAATTATGGCATTCAAAATAAAATAAACCTGCGTTGGCGCTTTTTAGCAAGTGCACTTTTCTCTGCACTTATGGCCATTTATTATGCGATGAGTGAAACCTTGTTTTAAAAGGTTCCCGATATAAAAAAACGCTTTACAAGATCTAAGTACCTTTCGTAGCCATTTCTAAAGCGACTACATCTCGGCAAATGCCGCTCTCCCTTTACTTGTTAAATACGGATAAATGGAATATTGAATGTTGGTTTTATAGTGTGTTTTATGGGCCTCTTCTACACCGCCTTCAATAATCTCTACAGAAGACAGGTAAAAATCTGAAAATACCTGAATGCGTCCATATAGATTTTCATATTCATTGGGCAATTCTTCTTGTCTAAAGATGTCCTGCATTTTTAATACTTCAATAATCTGCATAAATTGAAGTTTCCGAATGCCTAACAATTCTTTGTAATGTGTGGCAACTTTTTGATTGCTCTTCATTAAATGCACAAAATCTAGAAAAATAAATCGGTACTCAAAAATAAGATCAAAAAGGTATTCTGTAAAATTCCCTAAAGTAGCCAAACTCAATTCTTCAGTTACTAATTTTTCGTGAATGCTATCCATACACGCCACCAATTCAAAATACAAGGCCGTATCAATATCTTCTTTTTTATTAAAATGATAGGTTAAATTTCCAGGACTAATTTGTAAATATGCTGTTATTTTCCGCTGACTTACCGCAGAGAGTCCCTGCGAATTATACAGGTGTAAACTGGCATCTAAAATTCTCCTTTTTGTTACATTCATGCGGCAAGATACATTATTTAGTACAATTGCACTATTTCAATTATTAATTAGTACATTTGCACTAGAACAAACAATCTATGGTACAAGAAATTACCTTACCCGATACGAAGGGCATTCGAACTGCCCTTGACAAAGTTGATTTTAAAGATGCCTATGCAACTACAAATCACAGCAATAATTTAGAAGAGATTGCCAAAATGATTTTTGATCAAAACCCAAGATGGTTGCAGACTCTCTTTAAAATTAGAGGTTTTTTCGGAGTTTATCTAGGCCTAAAAAAGCATGCACCGGCCGATTATAAAGATGATTTCAAGGTGGGAGGGCATGTCAAGTTTTTTAAGATTTATAGCATTGACCCCAATGAAATAATTTTAGGAGCAAACGACAACCACCTAAATTTCAGAGTGAGTATATACAATGCTGGTACTCTTAAAAACAACATTCAACTTAGTACCTTAGTAAAATATCACAATAGAACTGGTAAAATATACATGCAGCTTATTGCGCCTTTTCATCGCATGGTGATTCGCTATATGTTGCAACGTGCAACTCAAAATTAACGCGTATGAAAATAGCTATTATTGGAGCAGGAATTGGTGGTTTAACAACAGCCTTAGCATTTGAAAAACTAGGCATCGACTATCAAATATTTGAAAAAACACCCGAGATAAAACCTGTAGGAGCGGGAATCTGGCTAGCGCCAAATGCCTTGCAAGTATATGATTGGCTGGGTGTTTACGATGCACTAAAAGACTGCGGAAATTTTATTGATCGAATTACCATTGGTACTCAAGACCTTGCTCCCTTATCAGACATGGACCAACAGTGTGTAAAAGACACCTTTGGCTATACAACCATTTCCATTCATAGAGCGGCACTACTCCATGTTTTACTGGATAAAATTCCGAATCATAAAATTACGTTAGGAAAATCATTTCTAAAATACGAAACGCTAAAAGCAGCGAAGATACAGGTGTTTTTTGAAGATCAAAGCTCGTATGAATTCGATCTACTTCTTGGAGCTGATGGCATTCAATCAACAGTTCGAAAGCAGCTTTTTCCAGAAAGCAAAACACGATATTCTGGACAAACCTGTTGGCGAGGTGTTTCTGACTACGATTTAGCCGCCGACTTTGAGCATCGAGGTGTGGAACTTTGGGGTGAACAGGTTCGCTTTGGTTTTACAAAAATAGCAGCCCATAAAGTGTATTGGTTTGCAGTGGCATTAAGTCCAGAAAATCAAAAAGACAGTCCCAATACTTCCAAAGAGAAATTGGCTACTACCTATGCTAATTTTCATCCTATGGTTAGAGAAATAATTCAAGCTACCGAGTGTAAAAA
>JAESTN010000099.1 GCA_016763595.1 Flavobacteriaceae bacterium
GGTTTACTAAAATAACACCAATTTCTCCACGGTAATCAGCATCTACAGTTCCAGGAGAATTTAGTACCGTTATTCCTTTTTTAGCAGCCAAACCACTTCTTGGTCTAACTTGAGCCTCAAAACCAATAGGTAATGCAATAAATAACCCTGTTTTAACAATGGTTCTTTCCAAAGGTTTAAGAACTATAGATTCATCTAAGTTTGCTCTTAAATCCATTCCTGCAGATCCTTCTGTTTCGTAACTTGGAGTTGCGTGTTTAGATTTATTTATAATTTGTACGTTCATTACGTTAGCGTTTTAAAAGTTGTTTAATAAATGTTTTTTCGAAGAAAAAGATACTTCCTAAGTAACTAAAAATGGATACAATAGAGAACCAATATTCTCCTCTAAAATATAGAAAAGAGCACCCAGATAATATGATTGTTAAAATAATATAGATAGTCAATTTGCTAATTTGATAGGGAACAGGATAGTGTTTTTTTCCAATATAATAAGAAACTAACATCATAAAAGTATAGGTTATTAATGTTGCCCAAGCAGATGCAATAAACCCAATTTTAGGAATCATTATCAAGTTAAAAGCAATGGTTAGAAAGGCTCCTACAATAGAGAAATACATTCCAAACCTGGTTTTATCAGTCAATTTATACCAAATAGATAGGTTATTATAAATACCTAAAAATAAGTTTGCTAGTAAAATAATAGGAACAATTTGTAGCGCTTCAAAATATTCGGGTTTCCCTAATAAAAGAGTTGCAAAAAGGTCAATAAACACCACTACAAACAGCATAAAAAAGGCACCTAAAATTGTAAACCAGGTTAAAATTTTAGCATAGGTTTCTTTGGCGTTTTTTTTATCAGCATGGCTAAAGAAAAAAGGTTCTGCACCTAATCTAAATGCCATAATATAGAGCATCATAAATACCCCTAATTTATAACAGGCAGCATATATTCCCATTTGTTCTTTACCAACTAAATTTCCAAGCAGTAACTTGTCTAAATTTTCATTCGTAACAAAAGCTATGCTACCTACCATTATAGGTAAACTATACCTTAACATCTTCTTGAGAAGTTGAATATCAAAAGAAATTTTAATTTTAAATATGATTGGAAACAACATAATGAAAGTTGATGCACTGGCTACTATTCCAGACACAAAAATATGCATCACTTTAGGATTAGAATTATAGTACTCTAAAATAAAATTAGGTACACTAATTTGGTGCTTTATCGCGTACGGGACAAACCACAAAAAGAACACATTTAACAGCCCATAAATCAAAATATTTATAACCTTATACAAGGTGAATTTAAAAGGTTTATTGATTACTCGTAAATAGGCATATGGTATAACCACCATGGTATCTAGAATAATTGTCCACACTAAAAGTTTAAAAAAGAACGGAGTATTAAACCCAAAAAAATGGGCTAATTCATTGCTATAAATAAGAGTCAGTATTAGAAATACAATAGACGTAAATAGGAGGCTTAAAAAAGAGGTTGAAATTACTTTTCCTTTTTCCTTTTCTTTAGAAAAAAAACGAAAGAAAGCAGTTTCCATTCCGTAAGTAAGCAATGCATTAAAGTAAGCTGCATACACATAATAATCTGTGTTTTCAGCATATTTTTCAGCATCTAATGTAGAGGTGTGTAGCTTTACCAAAAAAATGTTTATTGCACGAGGTAAAACAGCGGCAATTCCATAAATAATGGCATCTTTAAAAAATCGTTTTAAATTACTCAATATAAAAAAGTCTTGCGCAAATATAATAATTACCACAAGTTTTGTGCAGTAGAACTTAGTTTTCTTACTTTTGACCTTATAAATAATGTGTATATGAGTAAAAATCCTAAAATAGCAGTTTTTGGTGGAGGTAGTTGGGCAACAGCAATTGTAAAAATGTTGTCAGAAAATTTAGATTCTGTTGGTTGGTATATGAGAAGCGTATATGCAATTGAGCATATAAAAAGAAATAAACACAATCCAAATTATTTAAGTTCTGCTGAGTTACACCCAGAACAATTAGATTTATCAAATGATATCAACTTGATAGCTGATAAATATGATGTCTTAATTTTTGTAATTCCGTCAGCTTTTTTAAAATCTGAATTAGAAAAGTTAACTACATCTATAGAAGATAAAATTATTTTTTCTGCAATTAAAGGTATTGTTCCAGAAACAGGATTAATTGTCGGAGAGCATTTCAATGAAAAATACAATATTCCAATAGAAAACATTGGTGTTATTACTGGACCATGTCATGCAGAAGAGGTTGCAATGGAGCGATTGTCTTATTTAACATTGGCTTGTCAAGATCAAGAAAAAGCAAAAATGTTAAGTAAATACATTGCTGGCAGGTATATAAAAACAAAAATTTCTGACGATATTATTGGTACGGAATATGCAGCAATGTTAAAAAATATTTACGCCATTTCTGCTGGAATAGCTCATGGTTTAGGTTATGGAGATAATTTTCAATCTGTTTTAATGAGTAATGCTATTCGAGAGATGAAGCGATTTATTAAAAAAGTACACCATATGAAACGGAATATCAATAATTCAGCTTATTTGGGTGATTTATTGGTAACAGGATATTCTACGTTTAGTAGGAATAGAATGTTTGGAAATATGATTGGTAAAGGATACACTGTAAAATCTGCTCAAATGGAAATGAGTATGGTTGCAGAAGGATATTATGCAACTAAAAGCGCCTATAAAATCAAAGAAGGAAACGGAGCTAAAACTCCAATAATTGATACTGTTTACGAAGTTTTATATAACGGAAAAGAAGCAAAAGATCAGTTTGAAAAACTAACACACAAGCTGAATTAGTTGTTTGTTTTACATTTAATAACGTATACCTTTTCTTTTTTAGGTTAGTTCGTATATCGAACTAATCAATTGCCTCAGACAACAAATATTGTTTGTTAAATAACCCTATATTTAAAGCATTTAACGCTGCTTTTTTATCACCGGTTTTTACCAATAACGATATATTATAGTTACTTCCTCCGTAAGAAATCATACGAATAGGAATTCCTTTTAATGCATTAAAAACATGTGCGCTAATACCTTCTTTTTTCTGAGAAAAATCACCAGCAACACAAATAATACTTAAACCAGAATCTACTACCACCTTTCCAAAAGGTTCTAATTCTAGAATTATTTCTGAAAGATAAGAAATATCATCGATAGTTAAAGAAATTGCAACCTCAGATGTCGTTATCATATCAATTGGTGTTTTGTATTTCTCAAAAACCTCAAA
>JAESTN010000006.1 GCA_016763595.1 Flavobacteriaceae bacterium
TAGAAGAAATTCCTGGAGTAGTTCTATCTACAACAAAAATACTCATTCCATTATATTTATCATCTGGGTTTGTTTTTGCTGCTACTACTAAATAATCAGAATACACACCATTAGTAATAAAAGTCTTTGACCCATTAATTACATACGTATCTCCTTTTTTAACAGCTGTAGCTCTCATTCCTGCCACATCAGAACCTGCAAAAGGCTCAGTGATACATAGACAACCTATTTTATCTCCATCAATACTTGGTGTTAAGTATTCTTTTTTAATTCTATCATCACCTTCTTTGGTTAAATGCGTCATTGCTAAATATGCATGCGCCCACATAGCTGCTGCAAACCCCCCTGAATTAATTTTTTGTAATTCTTCTAAAAAAATAACTGTGTAAAAAAGATCTAAGTTCAATCCCCCATATTCTTCTGGAGAATTCAATCCAAAATACCCCATTTCTCCAAATTTCTTCCAGATAAACCGATCAATTGTTCCAGTCTTTTCCCATTTATCTATATGTGGCACTGCTTCCTTCTGCAAGAAATCACGAAAACTAATTCTAAAAGCTTCATGCTCTTCTGTAAAGTACATGCTATTCATAATTTAATAATATTTTAGTGTTTGTTTGCTTGTCTAATTAGCATCCAAATATAGTACTATTCTATCATATTTATCTATTGGAAAACCTTCAATCTTTTTTAATTCTTCTATTGATTGCAATTCGGCAACCTCATCTCTAAATTCAAAGATTCTTTTACACAAATCATAATCAATGTATGGATTAGAAAGCACCTCTTTAAAAGTAGCGTCGTTTATATTTATTTTTTTAATGACTGGGGTATCAACGATTTTAAAGATAGATAGGATTTTGTTCGCTATTTCTTTATCCAATTTCCAAACTTCAAGCAATTGAGGTGGATAGGTAAACCCTTGCAGTTTACTTCTGTATGTTACAATTCTTTGTGCAAGAAATTCATGAACTCCATTTATTGTTTCTAAATCTTGAGCTGTGGCAAAATTCAAGTCAATGGTTGAACGATTTATAGTAAGTACTTTAGAGTTACTTTTTGCTTTTGTATTCTTTTGCTGCTGTTTCAGCACCCAATCTGGGAATTTAAAATACGGAGATATTTTACTTAGTAGACTATCTGAAACACGAGTAATCTGCTGGAATTCTTTTACAGAGTTGATAAATTTATTTTGCTTTCTAAAAAGCAACAATCTATCAATCTCATCTATTGACATTCCTATTTGTGCTCCTTTGTAATCTGTTATGTAGTTTGGGTTAAAAGGATATATTTTTGGTTTTCTTTTTTCGAGTTCAACCTTTTTTAAAGCATCAATTTTTAATTGTAAATCGGCAACATTGCTTTGATTAAATTCTTTTACCGTTGTAGAATTATCCATAAAAGAATACACTACTTGTACTACAATAATAATAAATAACAAAAAGAAAACCCCATTTCTTTGGCTTTTATTATACCAGAAATGGGGTTTTATTATTTTCATTTTTTCTTTATGATTTCTTCGATTTTATTGCTAAAATATATTTGTTCAATTCCTCTTTTACTTTTGGAGCTAATAAGACAAGCCCAATCATATTTGGAACCATCATTGCAAATATCATGGCGTCTGAGAAACCAATTACAGATCCCAAACTCGCTGCCGCACCAATAACTACAAAAACACAAAATAACAACTTATATGCATATTCCATCTTTTTAGTTCTTCCAAATAGGTAAGCCCATCCTTGAAAACCATAGTACGACCAAGAGATCATTGTTGAAAAAGCAAACAATACTACCGCGACTGTTAACACATAAGGAAACCAAGAAATAGCTGATTCAAAAGCTCCTGAAGTTAACAAAATAGCTTGTGCATCATTCAATCCTGAGTTTGCTGCAGTTACATTTCCTGTAATTACCAAAACCAAGGCTGTCATAGTACAAACAACAACCGTATCAATAAATGGCTCTAACAAAGCAACCATTCCTTCACTTGCTGCATATTTTGTCTTTACAGCAGCATGCGCAATAGAAGCCGGTCCAACACCTGCCTCATTTGAGAATGCTGCACGTCTAAACCCTTGTACCAAAACTCCAACTGCTCCACCTGCGACACCTTCTGGACTGAATGCTCCATTAAATATCTGTGCAAATGCATCACCAATCATATCGTAGTTTGCTAAAATCACAAATAAAGATGCTGCTACATAGATAACCACCATAAAAGGCACAATTTTATCTGTTACTTTAGCTATCTTTTTAATTCCACCAATAATTACAATACCTACAAATACTGCCATAACTAATCCAAACAACCATCCCTTTCCATGTAAGAAAGAAGCCTCACCTCCTGTAATGTTCTCTACAAGTTGAAAAGCCTGGTTTACCTGAAACATATTTCCTCCTCCAAAAGAACCACCTATAACAAAAACCGCAAACACCCCTGCTAATACTTTTCCTAATTTTCCAAGTCCCTTCTCTTTTAATCCTTTTGTCAAATAGTACATCGGACCTCCATAAACGGTTCCATCCTCTGCAATATCTCTATATTTTACACCAAGTGTACACTCTACAAATTTAGAAGCCATCCCTAAAAATCCTGCAACAATCATCCAAAATGTTGCTCCAGCTCCTCCAATAGAAACCGCAATTGCAACACCTGCAATATTCCCTAAACCTACTGTTGCAGATAAGGCTGCTGTTAATGCTTGAAAATGACTTACTTCACCTTCATGTCCTTCAACAGCAATTGTTTCAATATGATCTCCCCCAGAAGCTAAATCTCCTGCCCCTTCTAATGGCTCATGTTTATCTAAATGATCATATTTACCTCTAACAATGTTTATTGAAGTAAAAAAGCCTTTGAAATTTATAAACTTAAAATAAATTGTAAAATAAGTAGCTCCTAATATTAAAGGAAATAATACCCAATATATTTTAACATTCTCTCCAAAAGAGATTTGGTAAAATATAAAATCAACAAACCAACCTGTAGCGCTTCCAAAAGCCTCGTCTATTTGTTGGTCAATTCCTTTTTCTTGTGCAAATGTTAACATCGGTATCACAAAAAGCAATAACGTTAGAAGTTTTTTCTTCATAATATAGTAAGTTAGTTTATTAAATTAAGTAGTTCGCAATATCATAAAAAATTGAGCTTTTGACAACTTTTATCCGTTAAAAATGAATTTTACATTAACTTAAGCTTAAATCTTTGTAAATCTTCTTTGAATGTTTTTGGATAGAAACCTAAAATCCGATTTGTTTTGGCCAAATTAAAACCAGTTTTTGGAGGTCTTGGTGCAGCTTGATTCAGTGCTGAAGTAGAAATAGACTTTATTAAATTCTTATTTAATTGAAACGTATTTGCTATTTCTTGAGCTATTTCATAGACACTTAATAATTGACTACTCGAGATATTATATATACCTGTTGCTTTTTTATCAATTGATAATTTACAAGCCATTGCTAGATCTTCCACATAAGTTGGCGCTCTATATTGATCATCTACAATTGTAATTTCTTTTTGATTTTCTAAAGACTCTTTAACCCATAAAACAATATTAGACCTGCTCATTTCATGAACTAAGCCATACACCAATATGGTTCTTAGAATTGTAAAGTCTATTGTTGATTTTTGTATTAATTGTTCTGAAAGCAATTTTGTCTCTCCATAATAACTTAACGGATTTGGGGCATCGTCTTCAGTATAGTTTCCTTTTTTTCCATCAAAAATAAAATCTGTAGAAAGATGAATTAAATGCGCTTTTACTTCTAAACAAATAGCTGTTAAATATTGAACAGCGCTTACATTTAAGTCATAACACTTTTCTTTGTCATTTTCACAAGCATCAACATTTGTCATCGCTGCTGTATTGACTATAAAATCTGGTTGAATTCTTAACAGCTCTTCTTTTAGAATTTTTTTATTTGTAATATCAATATCGAAGTATTCAAAATCGATTCTCCCACTTCTGTTACCTCCTCTTGAAAACCCAAAAATTTTATACTTTTTTTTCTCTTTTAAGAAAAGAGCTATTAAATTCTGGCCTAACAACCCATTACTTCCGGTAATTACAATTTTTATGTGCATTAAAACAGCTTCCTAAGTTTAACAATTTGTTCTGGCCTACCTAAAACGATTAAGCTAGAATTGGCTATTAATTTTATGGAAGCTTCAGGATTGATAATGTAATTTCCTTCGGAAGCTTTAAAACCAATGACTGTACACCCGGTTTTTTTACGTAAATCTAAATCCAAAATCGTTTTTTCTAAATACTCTTTTGGTAAATCATTCACATCGATTTCTTCTAAATTAGCTGTAGTTTCTCCTTCAATTGTCAATCTATCTACAAATTCTAGCACATCTGGAGTAACGACCAATGAGGCCATATGAGCACCTCCTAATTTATCGGGCATGATTACATTGTCTGCACCCGCTATTTTTAATTTTTTAAATGATGACTCATTAGAAGCCCTACTAATTATCCTACAGTTTTTGTTTAATTGATTCGCTGTTAGTACCACAAATAAATTATCAGCATCTGATGGTAAGGCAGTAATTAAATTACTCGCTTTTTCAACTCCAGCTTTTAACAATACTTCATCTGTTGTGGCATCTCCTTCAATAAACAAAATTCCTTTTTCATCAAAAGTGCTAATTAGTTCTTTATCTTTTTCAATAACCACAAACTCTTTTTGATAATTTTTTAACTTCACTATAGCTTGCATTCCGTTTCTACCATAGCCACAAACGATAACATGCCCTTTCATTTTATTTATTTTCTGTTGCACCCTCTTCAATTTTAATTGTTTAAAAAATACGCCACTTGCTATTGCTTCTGTAAAAGCCGAAACCGCATATCCAAAAAGCGATATACTTGTTAAAATTAAAAATATTGTAAATATTTTCTCTTCCGTATTCATGGGATGTAGTTCTCTATATCCAACTGTAGAAATTGTGATTACTGTCATATAAACAGCATCAATAAAATTAAAACCAGACAAGATCATATAGCCAATTACTCCAACGGTCATAACTGAAAGCAAAAAGAATAATGCCTTATGAAATTTAGTTTTAAACTTTATCATTACAAATCAAAAACTGAACTACGCTTTGTGTAAATCATATCTTTTAAACGCAACACAAAAGCCAAGGTTAAATACAAGCCAAAAGACAAGCCTACAGTCACAAAAGAAATGTATATAAAGAACAATCTTACGTTTAAAGCGCGCATACCCAGTCTGTCTGCAAGTCTTGAAGAGACTGCAAATCCATGGCGTTCAAAGTAATGTCTTACTGAATGAATAAAGCTCATCTATTAATAATTGTTATTGCAAGATAGCATATTAAGATGAATTGCTCTTTGGTTTTTAGTAAAAAATAAATTGGTTTGTGTAACTTTGCTTTTTTCTTAAAATCCTCACTTTGAAACAACAAGAATACATAGAAGTTTTTGGCGCAAGAGTTCATAATTTAAAAAATATTGATGTAAAAATCCCAAGAGAAAAACTAGTCGTAATTACTGGTTTAAGTGGTAGTGGGAAATCATCTTTAGCATTTGACACTATTTATGCAGAAGGTCAACGTAGGTATATTGAAACCTTCTCTGCATATGCAAGACAGTTTCTTGGCGGCTTAGAAAGACCAGATGTTGATAAAATTGACGGACTATCTCCTGTAATTTCTATTGAACAAAAAACCACAAATAAAAGTCCACGTTCTACTGTTGGAACCATTACAGAAATCTATGACTTTTTAAGACTTCTTTTTGCAAGAGCTTCAGATGCTTATTCTTTCAATACAGATGAAAAAATGGTGAGTTATTCTGACCAAAAGATTAAAGAATTAATACTATCTGATTTTAAAGATAAAAAAATTGCGGTTTTAGCCCCCTTAGTAAAATCTAGAAAAGGACATTATAGAGAATTGTTTGAACAAGTATCTAAACAAGGATTTGTAAAAGTCCGTGTGGATGGAGAAATAAAAGAAATAGAAAAAGGAATGCGTTTAGATAGATATAAAACGCATGATATTGAAGTTGTTATTGACAGAATTGTAGTGAATAATTCTGTAGAAAAAAGACTAGAAGAAACTATTAAAACAGCACTCTATGCTGGCGATAATATTTTAATGGTTATTGATCTTGACACCAATACCCCTCGATATTTTAGTAGAGACTTAATGTGCCCTACAACCGGAATTGCATATCCAAACCCCGAACCAAATACATTCTCATTCAATTCCCCAAAAGGGGCTTGCCCTGCTTGTAGCGGATTAGGAATCACTAATGAAGTTAATTTAAAAAAAGTAATTCTTGACGACACTACCTCAATTAAAAACGGTGGAATTGTCCCTTTAGGAGAACAAAAAAATAGCTGGATATTTAAACAATTAGAATTAATCGCCGAGCGATATACATTTAAATTGAATGATCCAATTAATAAAATACCGAAAGAAGCATTAGA
>JAESTN010000100.1 GCA_016763595.1 Flavobacteriaceae bacterium
ATAGTTATGATCTCCAACAACAATTGTTTTTATTCCGGCAGCTTTGTATTTACGAGCTACATCTGGCACTCCACCAAACTCTCCATCCAATTGACTCTTTATAAAGTTTGTTTTCATATTGTAAGCATTTAGAGCTCCAATTAAACAGTTGTTCGAAATATTATCCAAATGTCCACGAAAACGCAACCAGGGACCAGCCATAGAAATATGGTCAGTCGTACATTTTCCATGTGCTTTTATTAAGAGCTTAACTCCGTTCAATTCGTTTCCTAAGGGTGTAAACGGTGTCAACAACTCTAAACGTTCAGAACCTTCATTTACAACAACATTTATATGACTTCCATCTTCTTCAGGAGCGATATAACCATCGTCTTTTACTTCAAATCCTTTTGGAGGTAATTCCAATCCTCTTGGTTCATCTAATTTAACTTCTTCCCCATTCATATTAATTAAAGTATCATTCATGGGATCAAAATCCAATCGCCCAGAAATTGCAATTGCAGCAACCATTTCTGGTGATGCCACAAAAGCGTGTGTATTTGGATTTCCATCGGCACGTTTTGAGAAATTACGGTTAAATGAATGAACTATCGTGTTTTTTTCATCTCCTTTTCTATCACTACGGTCCCATTGACCAATACAAGGACCACAGGCATTCGTAAATATTTTAGCATTTAATTTTTCGAAAACCTCTAAAATACCATCTCGATCAGCTGTATATCTAACTTGTTCAGACCCTGGGTTAATCCCTAATTCAGAATTAATTTTTAAGCCTTTATCCAAGGCCTGTTGAGCAATAGAAGCTGCTCTCGATAAATCTTCATAAGAAGAATTTGTACAAGAACCTATCAATCCCCAATCCACTTTTAAAGGCCAATCGTTTGCTTTTGCTTTTTCTCCTAATTGACCAACAGGTGTTGCCAAATCTGGCGTAAAAGGTCCATTAAGATGTGGGCGCAATTCGGAAAGATTTATTTCAATCACTTGATCAAAATAAAGCTCTGGGTTTACATAAACTTCATCATCTCCTGTTAAATATGGTCTTATTTTATTTGCTTCATCAGCTATATCTTCTCTATCGGTAGCCCGTAAGAATCGTTCCATGGCATCATCATATCCAAAAGTTGAAGTAGTGGCTCCAATTTCTGCCCCCATATTACAAATGGTCCCTTTTCCAGTACAAGATAAGTTTTTAGCACCAGGTCCAAAATATTCTACTATAGCTCCGGTACCTCCTTTAACAGTAAGGATTCCTGCTACTTTTAAAATCACGTCTTTTGAAGCAGTCCAGCCGTTTAATCCTCCTGTTAATTTTACACCAATTAATTTTGGAAATTTTAATTCCCAAGCCATTCCTGCCATTACATCAACTGCATCAGCACCACCTACACCAATTGCAACCATTCCTAAACCGCCTGCATTTACAGTATGTGAATCGGTTCCAATCATCATTCCACCTGGAAATGCATAATTTTCTAAGACTACTTGGTGAATAATTCCTGCACCTGGCTTCCAAAACCCTAAACCGTATTTATTAGATACCGATTCTAGGAAATTAAAAACTTCGTTACTTGTATTTAAAGCCGATTGTAAATCTGAACTTGCGCCGTTTTTAGCTTGAATTAAATGATCACAGTGTGTTGTTGTTGGAACTGCAACCTTTGTTTTACCTGCTTGCATAAATTGCAATAAAGCCATCTGAGCAGTTGCGTCTTGCAATGCAATTCTATCGGGTGCAAAATTCACATAATCTTTACCTCTTACAAATGCTTTGGTTGGATTACCGTCCCAAAGGTGGGTGTATAAAATCTTTTCAGCAAGTGTTAATGGTTTACCTGTAATCTTTCGAGCAGCATCTACTCTTTCAACTACCTTTGCATACACTTCTTTAATCATTTGAATATCAAAAGCCATAGAATTATATTGTTTTTATTGTGTACACTAATTTAACAAAAAAAAACGACAGCTCAATGTATCACGAATCTCCAGTTAATAGGGCATAAAAAAAGCCCAAGTGTAATCACTTGAGCTTTTATATTCTATATAACGATCTAAATTACATCACTAATTTCTTTTGAGATGGCTTAAACCTAGTTAATACAATACCATCAACAGCAGTTTCATACTCTTCCATAGTAGGAGTTCTTCCTAAAATTGTAGACAATACGACTACTGGAGTTGAGGATAATAAAGACTCCCCTTTTTTCTCCCCAGAATCTTTAACAACTCTTCCTTGAAATAAACGTGTTGAAGTAGCCATTACGGTATCACCTGGTGCTGCTTTTTCTTGATTCCCCATACATAAGTTACATCCTGGACGTTCTAAGTATAGCATGTTTTCATATTTCGTACGAGCCAATCCTTTTGGTGCATTATCATCAAATACAAAACCAGAGTATTTCTCTAACACATCCCAATCACCTTCGGCCTTTAACTCATCAACAATATTATAGGTTGGAGGTGCCACAACTAAAGGTGCTTTAAACGCAACCTTACCTCGTTGTTTTTCAATATTTTTAAGCATTTGAGCTAAGATTTGCATATCTCCTTTGTGAACCATACAAGATCCTATAAAACCTAAGTCTACTTTTTTAGTACCACCGTAATAAGATAATGGTCTAATATTATCGTGCGTATAACGTTTAGAAACATCATCATTATTCACGTCTGGATCAGCAATCATTGGTTCAGAAATTTCATCTAAATCGATAACAACTTCTGCATGATATTTAGCAGTAGCATCGGGTCTTAAAGCTGACTTTTCACCAGATTGAATTTCTGCTATTCGAGTATTTGCTTTATCCAATAAACCTTGCAACACTTGCTTCTCGTTGTCCATTCCTTTATCAATCATGATTTGGATACGAGATTTAGCAATCTCTAATGACTCTATTAAAGTTTCATCTTCTGAGATACAGATAGAAGCTTTCGCTTTCATCTCTGCAGTCCAATCTGTAAATGTAAAAGACTGATCAGAGGTTAACGTACCAATGTGTACCTCAATAATTCTTCCTTGGAATACATTTTCTCCTCCAAACTGCTTTAGCATTTGTTGTTGTGTAGCATGAACCACATCTCGGAAATCCATGTAAGATTTCATAGCTCCTTTAAAAGTTACTTTTACAGACTGTGGAATTGGCATAGAAGCCTCACCAGTAGCTAAAGCTAAAGCTACGGTTCCTGAATCTGCTCCAAAAGCAACCCCTTTAGACATACGTGTATGTGAATCACCACCAATAGTGATAGCCCAATCATCGATAACTAAATCGTTCAATACTTTATGGATCACATCAGTCATTGCATGGTACTGTCCTTTAGGGTCACGCGCAGTAATTAAACCAAAGTCGTTCATAAATTGCATTAACCTTGGAATATTAGCCTTAGACTTATCATCCCAAACTGAAGCTGTGTGACATCCTGATTGATAAGCACCATCAACAATTGGCGAAATAACTGTAGCAGCCATCATCTCTAATTCTTGAGAAGTCATTAAACCAGTGGTATCCTGAGAACCTATAATATTTACTTCAACACGAACATCAGAACCAGCATGTAATACTGCCCCTGGAGTGGTACCAACTGCATTTTTATTGAATATTTTTTCTACCGCTGTTAATCCTTGTCCTTCAATAGAAATTTCTTTTGAAGTAGCATACACCTGAGGAACCTCGATGCCTAATACTTTAGCCGCAAATGCTTGTAATTTTTTTCCAAAAACAACAGCGTAAGCTCCTCCAGCTTTCATGAATTCCATTTTCTGTGGTGTAAATGCCGCAGAAATATCACTCAATTCTTTATCTCCTTTATATAATTTTTTCTTTTTAGTGTTTATTGTAAGTACAGTTCCCGTTTTAACAGAGTACACTTCTTCAAGAATAGCTTCACCATCGGTATCCAGTACTGTAGTACCATTCTCATCTTTTTTCTTCGC
This sequence comes from Flavobacteriaceae bacterium, assembly GCA_016763595.1. Taxonomy (GTDB): domain Bacteria; phylum Bacteroidota; class Bacteroidia; order Flavobacteriales; family Flavobacteriaceae; genus Polaribacter. Next base: position 3,932 of record JAESTN010000100.1, read on the forward strand.
CCAATTTTTAAGATCAAGACCAATCCCTCCTGTTACACCAACAGTGGTTAAGAAAATTGGTGAAATTCCGTTTGTTCCTGCAATAACAGGAGCGATATTAATAAATGGGACATATGGGCTAGATTCAATACCTGTCCATAAAGCCACATTGTTAACTCCAGACATTCTTGAAGAACCAACTCCCATTGTTCCTTTATCAGCAATTAACATCACACGCTTATCTGGGTGTTTTTCTTGCAATGCTAACAATTCATTTTGCATTTCTTTGTTGTGCTCAAATAAACACTGACCATGCAATTCACGGTCTGATCTAGAGTGCGCATCACCACCTGGAGACAATAAATCTGTAGAGATGTCTCCTACACCAGCAATAAAGGTTACGACTTCTGTTTCTTCATCTATCTCAGGCAACTTCGTAAAGAATTCTGCTTTTGCATAACTTTCAATAATCTCTTTTGCGATTGCACTTCCTTTTTTAAATGCTACTTCTAAACGCTCCGTATCAGCTTCGTATAAAAACACTTGCGTTTTTAAAACTTTCGAAGCCTCATTAGCAATTGAAGTATCATCTCCTAAAACTAAATCAAGTAGAACTCCTATAGAAGGTCCACCTTTCATATGTGACAATTGCTCAAAAGCAAATGCTATGGAAATTTCTTCTACTACTGATTCTCCTAAAATAATCTCTTTTAAAAATGTCGCTTTTACACCAGCAGCACTTGTAGTACCAGGCAAAACATTATATATAAAAAAGTTAAGAGACTCTTTTCTTTGCGCATTATTTACATCTTTAATTTGTAAAATGATGTTACTTAATAATTCGCTTCCATCAATTGGCTTAGGATGCAATCCTTGACCTTTTCTTTCTTCAATCTCTTTAAGATAATCTGAGTATGTATTCATATGTTGTACTAGATAAAATTGTGTTTTGCAAAAGTACAATTTTATACCGGTTATTATGTAATAAACAGCAAATCGAAAGAATTAATAAATAAATCGTAATATAAAATTCAAAAACCGGTAATACGTCAAAATACCACTGCAAAAAACACTTGATTTTATCATATTGATAATGAAGAAAATAAAATAAAGCAGATCAATAAGCCGAATCCTGTGTTCCGTAAACGGAATCTTATCATTTATCTAGTTCTAAAATTACTCTTAGAATCA
>JAESTN010000101.1 GCA_016763595.1 Flavobacteriaceae bacterium
ATAATTGTTATTTATGTGTTGTTGGGAGTCTTTGTGAGCTTAGTTTTTGGTGCTGATGCATTGAATGCGTTGTCAACAAATGTTTGGTTCAATCTGGTTTTCTTCTTATTGTTAATCATTTTTGCAGTTTCGTTTTTGGGAGCTTTTGAAATTATGTTACCAAACTCTTGGGCAAACAAAGTAGATGCCCAAGCAGATAGAGGTGGTTTTGTCGGGATCTTTTTTATGGCATTAGCTTTAGCGATTGTGTCTTTTTCTTGTACGGGTCCAATAGTAGGGACATTGTTGGTAGAAGCCGCATCAGGAGGAAGTCAATTGGGCCCAATCATTGGAATGTTAGGGTTCTCTTTAGCAATCGCATTGCCGTTTGCATTGTTTGCAGCCTTCCCGGGATGGTTAAACTCCTTACCAAAATCTGGTGGATGGTTAAATACGGTAAAAGTAGTTTTAGGGTTTTTAGAATTAGCCTTGGCATTTAAGTTCTTATCAAATGCAGATTTAGTATTGGATTTACACATTTTAGAAAGAGAAGTATTTATTGCTATTTGGATTGCCATTTTTGGAGCCTTGGCATTTTACTTATTCGGAAAAATACAATTACCACACGATAGTCCACTAAAACATATTTCAGTTGGGAGATTGAGTTTAGGGTTGATAGTGATGACTTTTACCATTTATATGATCCCAGGTTTATGGGGAGCGCCTTTGAATTTAATTAGTGCTTTCCCTCCACCACAACATTATAGTGAATCTCCTTATGGAGTTGGGTATATGAAGTTAGGAAGTGGAGCAGCACATTCAGACATTCCAGAGGGTGCACATTTAATGGCGCCACATGATATTTTAGCATTTAATGATTATGATACAGGATTGGCCTATGCAAAAAAAGTAGGGAAACCAGTACTGATAGATTTTACAGGAAAAGCATGTGTAAACTGTAGAAAGATGGAACAAAACGTTTGGGTAAAACCAAAGGTGTTAAAGATGTTAAAGAATGATGTGATTTTGATTTCATTGTATGTGGATGATAAAAGACCATTACCGGCAAATGAAGTTGTAGATTCAAAACTAAGACCAGGGAAGAAATTAAAATACATTGGTCAAAAATGGAGCGAATTACAAACCATAAAATACAAAACAAATACACAACCCATGTATGTGTTAATGGATCATAATGAGAATAACTTAATAGCTCCTGTAGCCTATACTCCAGATGTAGATACCTATCATGCTTGGTTAATCAAAGGAGTACAAAACTTTAAGAAATAGAATTCCATAAAAAAAACCTCAACATCTGTTGAGGTTTTTTTATTTGGGATAAATAGCTATTAGGTGTTTAATATCGTTTGTTTACTAACGGCTAAATATTTTCTTCCAATTGGTATTCTTTTAGTTCCAATTTCTATAGAGTTTCCTTCTACAGAATCAACCTTGTCAATTGAAATCGTAAATGATCTATGAATGCGTAAGAATTTATCTTGAGGCAATTCTTCGGTTAAGCTTGTAAGAGATTTATGGACTAAATAATTATCTGTTAATGTAAATATTTTGATATAATCTTTTAAGCTTTCTATATATAAAATGTCTTCATAATTTATCTTAACCAGCTTTTTATCTACTTTTAAAAAGATATATGAATCATTGGCATCTGACGTTTCTGATTTTCCTTCTTTTTGTTGCGCTATTTTCTGTGTAATCTTGTTAATAGATTTTAAAAACCGATTAAAAGGGATTGGCTTTACCAGATAATCCAATACATTTAAATCAAAACTTTCAACAGCATATTCTCTATAGGCAGTCGTAATTACAATATTGGATTTTAATTCGACACTTTTGATGAATTCTAAGCCATTCATTTTAGCCATGTTTATGTCTAGAAAAATAGCCTCTATATTTTCTTCTTCTATAAGAGGTAAAGCAGAAATAGGGTTGTTAAAAGTACCCGCGATTTCAAAATTTTGAAACTCTTTTAAATGACTTTCTATTACTTTAATAGCTAATGGTTCGTCATCAATAATTATGCATTTTATTTTCATTGGAAAGTGCCTGTTGGGTAAATGTAATAAATAATAGTCAGTTCTAAAATATTATTAAGTTATTGGAAAGATTAGCGTAACTGAAAAGTGTTGTTTTTTTGAGTTAACTTCTAAAACATAATTGTCTTTAAAAAGTAATTGTAACCTTCTTTCAACATTTTTATTTCCAATACCATGTTCTTTTACTTTATTGCTAAATTGATTGAAATTGTTTGAAACCTTAAATTTTATGGTGTTGTTTGGGAGTTTTTCAAAATTGATTTTAACTTTCATGAATTTATTCTCTCGTGTACCATGCTTAAAGCAATTCTCAATAAAGGGCAAAAACAAAAGAGGAGGCACTTTCGCATTTTCAATATCACCAGAAATACTCGTTTCAACTTCAACACGATCTCCATAACGCAATCTTTCTAAGTCAATATAACTTTGAATGTATTTAATCTCATTGACCAAGCCTATTTTAGGTTCTTTTGCTTCATATAAAATATACTCCATAATCTCAGACAACTTTAAAACAATCTCCGGAGCTGCTTTTGATTTTTCTAAAATTAAAGCATATAAGTTATTTAAGGTGTTGAAAAAAAAGTGCGGCTGAATTTGAGCTTTTAAAAACTGAAGCTCCGTTTGTAGCTGTATTGCTTCTAAGCTTTCATTTCTTTTTCTTTCATAAATCCAATCTGCAGTTAGTTTAATTGTAGTTGCTAAAGCAACATCGTAGATACCAATTAATATAACCGCTAAAATATGGTTAAAGGCATATGACGTTTGTGGTGTTTGAGATTCTGGCCACACATTTTCATTGATAAATGTAAAAATTAGTTCAGTCCTTACAACATAAAAGATGGTTAGAGAAACTAAGAAAAAGAGAATGTAACTTGGAATTTTTTTTCGGTAAACAAATCTTGGTAATAATACATAAATATGAAAGTATGCCAAAAACATACTCATAGAAACCGTTACTATGTTTGATTTAAAAGAGTACCAATAGTCTTCATAATAACTTCCCCACCTCACAACGTTTAGCAGAAAGTAACTTACCCAAAAGATAAAGTGGTATTTAAAAGGGATTTTATTATTGGTGTTTTTTAACGTGTTTGTCATCAAAAAATATAACGTATTATCTATAATTGAGGTAAATGTACCAAAAAAAGAAGTTTTTGATGAAATTTATTTTTTTAAAGTTTTCTCATCTAAAAAAAATGTTATTCGTTGTTAATTTTGTGTTGTTTATATATTAAATTTTTCTCTCTGCTGGATAAGTCTTTACATTTAGACAGATAAACTAATTAACAATTTACTCATGAAAAAAATCAAAATACTATTATTTACAGTTTTTTCACTGCTGCTATCTACTCATATGGTAGCGCAAGAAAAAAGTATTTCTGGTACAGTAACATCTAAATCTGATGGGTCTGCAATACCAGGAGTAAGTGTAGTTGTGCAAAACACTACACGTGGTACAGAAACAGATTTTGACGGAAAGTATTCAATCAAAGCTTCAGTTGGAGACGTTTTAACGTTTTCTTTTGTTGGTATGAAATCTTCTTCTGTTACAATCACATCAAATTCATCAACGATTAATGTTGCTTTAGAAGATGGAGACAATATTTTAGATGAAGTTGTAGTGACAGCTTTAGGGATTAAGAAAACAAGAAAATCCTTAACCTATTCTGCTCAAGATATTAAAGCAGATGAATTAAATAGAGTAAAACAAACAAACCCTATTAACAGCTTGTCTGGTAAAATTGCTGGAGCTTCTATAACTAGAAGTGCGTCTGGAGCAGGTGGGTCTGTAAAAGTTTTAATAAGAGGAAATTCTTCTATTGGAAATAATCAACCTTTATATGTTGTAGACGGTATTCCATTATCAAATCCATCTTCTGGACAACCAGGGGATACATTTGGAGATATCAATGGAGGTAATAGAGATGGTGGAGATGCATTGTCTTTAATCAATCCAGACGATATTGAATCTTTAACTGTATTAAAAGGAGCATCTGCTTCTGCTTTATATGGTAGTGCAGGTTTAAATGGAGTTATATTGATAACTACTAAAAGAGGGAAAAATGGAAGCTTTAAAGTGGATGTTTCTTCAAGTGTAACTGTAGAAAACCCAGCCTATATGATGGAATTTAGTGATGCAGCACAAAAAAATGTTGATGCATTTTTACAATCTGGTGCTACATATATAAATTCATTCTCTATTTCTGGAGGTACAGAAACTGCACAAACGTATTTTTCTTATAGTAATACAATTGCAGATGGTATCATTCCAACTAATAATATGAAGCAACATACGTTCAATATAAAAGAAACGGCTCAGTTATTAGATAATAAATTAAAATTAACTGCGAGTGTAATGGGGTCTACTCAAAACTTTACCAACAGAGCAATTTCTGGATTGTATTTTAATCCACTTGTTGGTGTTTATGGATTTGATCCAGCAGCAGGAAGTTTGTCAGATTACAAAAACTTTGAGCAATTAGATGTTTCAAGAAATATCATGTCTCAACGTTGGTTTAGAGGAACCTCTGATATAGAACAGAATCCTTTTTGGATTACAAACAGAAATAAAAGTACAGATGCTAATACAAAAATAGTTGCATCTTTAAGCTTAGCGTACACTGTTAATGATTGGTTGTCTATTCAAACAAGAGGAACCTATGATAAGACTACAACAGAATTTGAAAGAAAAATATACGCGACTACAGAAGCAACTTTAGCGCCTGCAAATGGTAGGTATATTGTAAATCAAAACGATTTTACGCAATTGTATGGAGATGTTATTGCAACGATCAACACGAAATTAAATGATGATATTACTGTAAATGTAATTGCGGGAGCAAGTACAACTAGAACTACAACAGAAACTTTAGTAGCAGATTCGGGTACAAATGGAGGATTGCAATTTGCAAATGTTTTTGCATTTCAAAACTTTAATGCAAATGCATCAGTTAACTTTAGACAAAACTCTTATGAAATAAGAGGGAGTTCTGTTTTTGCAAGTGCAACGTTTGGATTTAAAGACAAATTATTTGTAGATATAACTGCAAGAAATGATTGGACATCAACATTGCCAGATGCTAATAATTCATTCTTCTACCCATCTATTGGGGTTACAGGAATTATTAGTGAAATGATTGAAATGAATGAAAATATTTCTTTTGCAAAAGTAAGAATGTCTTATGCAGAAGTAGGGAATGGGTTTGGTGCAGATCAAATCACACCAAATAGATCAATTAATTTTGGTGGTGGTGTAAGCAATACGAGTCCAGTGATTCCATTTCCAGGGACGACTCCAAAACCAGAAAGACAACGTTCTTTTGAAATTGGTACAGAATGGAAATTTTACAACAATCGTTTAGG
>JAESTN010000102.1 GCA_016763595.1 Flavobacteriaceae bacterium
CAGTTTATAAAAGGGCAATTGGAGAGCTATGTAAAAAGTAGCAAAGGTTTGGATTCTCCAGAATCACCTTTGGCTTTGGTCCAAAAACAAGACTATATCTATTATAATAAAGGGGCTGTCAATATGTTTATTTTACAAGAGAAAATAGGAGAGAAGCAGGTGAATTTAGCACTGAAACGTTTTGTAAAAGATTGGAATGCTTTTGATCCTAATTTCAACAAAGAGCGCTATGCAACAAGCACCGATTTACTCCAGTATTTTGATGCAGTAACTCCAGATTCGCTAAAAACAGTGGTTTATGAACTGTTTGAAACAGTGACCAGCTATGATGTTGAACTAAAAAAGGCAGATGTAACAGCCCAAGAAGATGCTGGCTATACGTTGAACCTAAAAATACAGCTTGATAAATGGCAAAACAATGAAATAGTTACTGAGGCTAACATTGAGAATACTATGGTTGCTGTTGCAATTTATGGATTGGATGCTGCTGACAAAGAAATTGTTTTGGAAGTGCACCAGGTTCAGATGAATGCAAAAAGTAAAGAGGTGTCGTTTGAATTTAAAACCAAGCCGACCAAGGTTGTCTTAGATCCAGATTATTTGTTTGTAGATACCAATAGAGAAAATAATACAAAAAAGTTATAAGATAAAAAGAGAGGTAATTTACCTATAAAAAAAGAGGGGAGTGCAGTTCGGTTGAAAGAATGTTTACTTGGTTTTATGTATTGTTTCTTCTGTTACTTCCCGCTTTTTTTTGCTGTATTTTTTAATCCGACTCCTATTGGTTTTGTAAATATCTGAAAACGAGAGCGCTATCAAGTAGTGTTGAAAAAAAACACTAACTTGTATAAAAAATAGTTCTATGCCTATTTATATGGATTTTCATGACATGCCCGATGGTGTTACCGCAGCCCATGTTGCAGAGATGCACCAAGCAGATTTAAAAATTGAGCACAAATACAATTGCCGAGGATTGACCTATTGGTGTGATGAAAAAAGGCAAACCGCTTTTTGTTTGATTGAAGCGCCTAATGAAGATGCCATTAGAGATTTACACAATGAAGCCCATGGCGATGCTCCCTTGCGGATTATTCAAGTAAATGACAGTATTGTAGAGTCGTTTTTAGGAAGAATTGAAGATCCCGAAAAAGCGCAAAATACCAAACTGAATATTATCAATGATCCCGCTTTTAGAACCTTACTAGTGGTGAAGTTTGAAAAAAAAGCACTCCGAAATACTGCCACAAACACCTTAGATGCTGCCATGCACGGCTATCGAAAATCGATTGTCAATAGCGTGAGTATTTTAAAAGGAAGCCTTGTAAAACAAGAAGCAGCTTCTTTTTTAGTATCTTTTGATTCGGTGACCAACGCCGTTGCCTGTGCCTTAAAAATTCAAGAAATATACAACGCTGTGATAACGCCAGATTTGGTTTTTAAAATCGGAATCAGCGCAGGAATCCCTGTAACCGATAAGAAGGGGATTTTTGAAGACACCATACAAATGGCAACTCGATTTACCAACATTGAACCTTCTAAAATTGTGGTTAGTACTGAAGTGAAAGACTTGTACGAGAGTGAAAATTTAAACACGGCTATCGATCGAAAGAAAATTCGAGCACTTAGTGCTACAGAAGAGCAGTTTCTAATGCAGTTTATGGAGTATGTAGAAAAAGAATGGAGAAACCCAGTGGTTAATGTGGATGATTTTAGCAAGAATTTAGGCTATAGCAAGTCAAAATTATATCGCATTATGATGGCTGTAGTCGGAAAATCGATCAATAGCTTTATCAAAGACTATCGTTTGGAAAGAGCCTTGAAATTGTTGGACACCAACACTAAAAATATTTCTGAGATTGCCTTTGAAACGGGCTTTAACAGTGCTGCTTATTTTACCAAGTGCTTTATACAAAAGTTTGCAGTATTGCCATCGGCCTATGCCAAAACAGATTACAACAACAAAATAACTCCCTGATATGTAATGAACTAAAAGTGTTATCATTTGGTTGAAATGTGACATTGATCCCTGAAAAGCATCCCTAACTTTGAGGAAACGAATCTAAAAACGAACGAAGATGCAAAAAATAATCATTTTTATATATGGGATATTGGCCTATGTAATTTTCTTAATTGCTTTTTTATATGCCATTGGTTTTGTGGGAAATTACCTAGTTCCTAAAGGCATAGACTCAGGCGAAGAATTGAGTACTACCTATTCATTAATCATCAACTTAGTATTGCTAAGCCTATTTGCCATTCAGCATAGTGTGATGGCAAGACCGGCATTTAAAAAATGGTGGACCTCACTAATTGGCGAAGCAGCAGAAAGAAGTACCTATATTCTACTCTCTAGTTTGGCATTGCTCTTATTGTATTGGCAATGGCAACCTATGACAACCGTGGTTTGGGACATTGAACATGCCATTCTTTCAAAAATACTCCTTGGAATTTTTGCCTTGGGATGGGTCATTGTTTTCCTATCTACATTTATGATCAATCATTTTGAATTGTTTGGGCTGCTCCAAATTTTCAACAATCTGAAAAACAACACTTCAGCGCCTTCAAAACTTCAAATGAATTTCTTTTACAAACTTGTAAGACACCCACTAATGTTAGGGTTTATCATTGCTTTCTGGGCAACGCCCTATATGACGGTTGGACATTTATTGTTTGCTGCAGTGACCACTATTTACATTTTGATAGCGGTAAAATACTTGGAAGAAAAAGACCTACGGGATGCTTTGGGAAAACGATATGAACAGTACCAAAAAGAAGTCCCAATGCTGATCCCCTTTACGAAAAAACGCCTTTAAAATCATTTAAAAAAAGAACCATGAACACAATTAAAAACTTAGACCTCGCACTGATAGAAGCATTTGGAAATCAATTAAGAGGCGAATTAATAGCGCCTTCAGACAGTCGGTATGATGAAACCCGAAAGGTATACAATGGGATGATCGACAAGCACCCTGGGCTTTTTGCCATGTGTGTTGATGTTGCTGATGTGATGGCTGCTGTTAATTTTGGGAGAGAAAATGATTTGTTAGTTGCGATTCGTGGAGGTGGACATAATGGTGGTGGACTGGGTTTGTGTACCGATGGATTGGTGATCGATTTATCGGGACTTAAATCTGTGCGTGTCGATACATCAAACAATACCGTACGGGTAGGCGGCGGAAACCTTTGGGGAGAAGTAGATCATGCCACACATCCTTTTGGATTGGCAGTGCCCGCAGGAATTATATCTACAACTGGGGTTGGAGGATTGACACTGGGTGGAGGTGTAGGGCACCTATCTCGTAAATATGGCTTAACGATTGACAATTTATTAGAGGCCGATATGGTCTTGGCTGATGGCTCTGTAGTAACAGTAAATAAAGATCATAATACAGATTTGTTTTGGGCGATAAGAGGAGGAGGAGGAAACTTTGGTATTGTAACGTCGTTCAAATTTCAAGCACACCCCGATAAAACAGTTATTGGTGGACCCACGTTGTTTCCTATTGAGCGGACTGAAGAAATCATGGAATGGTAACATGAATTTCTTATGAATGCTCCTGATGATTTAAACGGGTTTATCACAACGATGATTATTCCAGGACCTCCTTTTCCAGATTTTTTGCATGGAAATCAATATTGTGGAATCGTTTGGTGTTATACCGGTGACCCAGACATATTTGACGAATTATTTCAACTTGTTAGAGATTTAGAACCAGTATTTGA
>JAESTN010000103.1 GCA_016763595.1 Flavobacteriaceae bacterium
CCCAATCGTAGTTTAGTAAAACATCAAAGTAATCTTGATCCCATTTTGTTGGATTTGGTGTCCAAGCTCCTTCAATACCACTTGTAATAGCATCTTCTAAAACACCAGTGCTAAGAGTGTTTTTCCAGCCTGTGCTCATTTCTTCAATAGAAGCACCTGCTGGTTCAACTCCAACATAGGTATCTGGGTTTGCAGCTCCGTGTGCCTTTCCAAATGTGTGACCACCTGCAATTAATGCAACAGTTTCTTCATCATTCATGGCCATACGACCAAAAGTTTCTCTAATATCAAAACCCGATTTTACAGGGTCAGGAATTCCATTTGGTCCTTCAGGATTTACATAAATAAGTCCCATATGAACAGCCCCTAAATCATTTTCAAGATCACCATCTGCATAGCGCTCATCATTTCCTAACCATTCAGATTCACTTCCCCAATAAATATCTTGTTCTGGTTCCCAAACATCTTCCCGGCCTCCAGCAAAACCAAAGGTTTCAAACCCCATTGATTCTAAAGCACAGTTACCAGCAAGAATCATTAAATCGGCCCAAGAAATTTTAGTACCGTATTTCTTTTTTATAGGCCATAGTAATAAGCGTGCCTTATCTAAGTTGCCATTATCTGGCCAGCTATTTAACGGTGCAAAACGTTGTGTACCAGAACCCGCACCTCCACGGCCATCTCCAACACGGTATGTACCGGCACTATGCCAAGCCATTCGTATCATAAACCCACCATAATGGCCATAATCTGCAGGCCACCAGTCTTGAGAATCTGTCATTAAGTCTATAACATCCTTTTTAAGTTCAGAATAATTGATACTGTTAAATGCAGTACTATAATCAAAACCTTTATTCATAGGGTCGGATTTTGTGGCGTTTTGTCTAAGAATATTCAATTTTAACTCATTCGGCCACCAATCTCGGTTTCTTGTTCCTGCACCAGCTGTTTCTTGCTGTACTCCTCCCATAAAAGGACATTTAGCTGGGGCTCCTGATGATGTATGCTGATTTAAATCTTTCATAATTAATTGATTAATGGGTTCTGTAGGCCAAATTTACAATAAATTACTCGATAACTTTTATCTATACTTTTTATTTAGGTATAAGATAAAGTTATATCGCTTTTTTGATTCCTAAAGGGATTGTTTTTGTGTAAACCACTTCGTTGTGAGTGGTATAGTAGGTTTTTTAGCCTTTATTGAAAATGAATTTAATAAACATCAATAAAACCTATAGTAGAATAAAAAATAAAGTTGATTTTAATCTTTAAAAACTTCTATAAAAAAATATCTTTGCCGGAGTAAAAAAATATTAATCAAAAAAAATATAAAATGGCTACAGCAGTAGGGAAACAATTTCCAAATTTAAACGTAGATGCAATGGATGCTAAAGCAATTACTTTTAAAGTAAATGTTTTAGAAGAAGCAATTAATAACAAGAAAAAAGTATTGTTATTCTGGTACCCAAAAGATTTTACTTTTGTTTGTCCAACAGAATTACATGCGTTTCAAGCTGCTTTAGGTGAGTTTGAAAAAAGAAACACCATTGTAATTGGAGCTTCTTGTGATACTCCAGAAGTACATTCAGCTTGGTTAAATACGCCAAAAAACCATGGAGGAATTCAAGGTATTACCTATCCTTTAATTGCGGATAGTAATAGAAATTTATCTTCTATTTTAGGTATTTTAGATATTACTGCAGAAGAGTTTGATGAAGCTACACAAACAATCCAAGTAGAAGGAGATAATGTAACATACAGAGCTACGTATTTACTTGATGAAGACGGATTGGTTTTTCATGAGGGAATTAATCACATGCCTGTTGGAAGAAATATAAACGAATATTTACGTTTAATTGATGCGTATTCTCACGTTCAACAAAATGGAGAAGTTTGTCCTGCAAACTGGCAAGAAGGTGATGTTGCAATGAAAGCAAACGCTGAAGGAACTGCTGAGTATTTAGCTGTACACTAATTGTCATTGCGAGGCTGTTTTTAGCTGAGGCAATCTCATAAAAAGAGTATTTCGTTATTCTGTAATAACGATTAAAAATCCCGAGTTATGAACTCGGGATTTTTTTGTGCCCTATTTAAAAAGAAATCTTATAACTCAAATTCGGAATTAACAACGCTTCCTTATAAAGGTCTACCTGCTGTTTTTTAATATTGTATCGATGTCCTAAAAACTCTTCGTAATTAGTAGCGTTGATGATTTTTAAAGACAATCTCTGGGTAGTCTTCTTTTTGTTCCATTGATAATTTACGGTAATATGCGAAACAAAGCTATTATCTGCTTGTTCTGTAAAAGGAGTGGTCTTATTGTACACAACATCTTGCATTGCGTTCGAATCTGCAACATCAATCAATGAATAGCGATCGCCACCTTGCAAGCTAAATCTTAAATTAATACTAAGTAAGTTCTGGTTCCTTTTTCCAACAGTATATTCTTTTCCAATTAAAAAATTGACCAGATATTTTCTATTAAATCGAGTGTTATACCAAGTATTTGTGTCTGTTTTATATTCAGAATTAAAGAGTGAGGCTGTAAATAAATAATACAATCCGTTGCTAATATATTTTTCTAAAGTCAAATCAATTCCGTAATTTTTTCCTTTTCCTCCATTGATATAGGTGTCGTTTTCAAACCAATCTTTTTCTACATTTAGTAAAGAGGTTGTGCTATTCTGAATATATGGAATATCATATAAGTATTGAAAATAGGGCTCCACTTTTACATGGATGTTTTTACTCAAGTTCCAGTCATAACTTACTACAAAATGATGCGCTTTTGTAAAATCTAATTCTTTGTTTGGTGTCTTATTTGTTAGTGGGTCTTTTACAAAATACGTATGTAATTGTTCAATTCTACTATGCAATCCATACCCGAAACTCAATTTGTTTTTTTGATTTAGTTGATATGAAAGACCAAGCCTAGGTTCAATTGTGTACGAATTATTTAAGGTGAATAGTTGTGCATTTAGACCTGCATTCACTGTCAGTTTATTAACGTTGAAAGTAGAGTTTGTAAAACCAGAAAGTAAGGTGCTAAAGCCGTTTTTAGAGACGATGGTTTCTAGTTGATTGGTGTTTTTTACTTCTTTTAAAAGCAAATCATAATGCATGCCAACTGCACTAAAACCAGTTCTGTTTGTATGTGACTTGCTAAACTTCTTGTTTATAATAGACTTGAATGTAATATTATAATTGGTGTTCTTTATCTTATTTTCGGGGCTGATAGTTAAATTGGTAGCTAACTGATCAGTTTTGAATTGTAATCCACTTGCAGAAATAGCCAATGTAGAATTTATATAGGCATTGTTTTTAAAGAAGTAGCGATGGGTAATTCCAGCTGCTCCCATAAATTGTGTTGCTTTTTCATTCTGACTGTCTTTTTTATATTCCCAACTTGTTATGTCTTTTTTTGCGGAGGTTCCAGAATTGTCAATCAATCCCAATCCCCAAAAAGAAAAACTACCTGCTTTTTTTGTATAGAAGTTTAATTTAAAAGCTAGATCCTGATAGTTTGTTCCTTGCGCATCTTCTGGTAAAAGAGAAGAGAGTAATCCTAAAGTAGAATACCTATAATTTACTAAATAGGAAGAATTTTTGTTGTTATTCAATGGCCCTTCAGAAGTAAAATCAATTCCGATCAAACCAACTTCAGCACTATGTTCGTGTTTGGAGTTATTTCCTTTTCGCATTTTCATGTCAAAAACACCAGAAATAGCATTGTTATATTCAGAAGGGAAAGCACCGGTAAAAAAGTCTGAATTGGCAAGTAGGTTACTACTTAAAGCGGTTAATCCACCACCACCAAAAATTCCTAAATCGGCAAAGTGATTTGGATTCGGGATCTCTATTCCTTCCATTTTCCACTGAATAAATTTTGGAGCATTTCCTCTAATGATAATGGCATTGTTGCTAATGTTACTTGCTACACCGGCAAATGAAGAAGCCAGTCTTGCAGGGTCGTCAAAACCACCAGCATACCTATTGGCCTCTTCTACACTTAAAAGACGAGCACTTACCAATGCGGTTTTGTTTAGGGGTTTTTCTTTGTACACTTTTGGAGTAATAATGACTTCCTCTAATTGAGCAGTCATTTCTTTCAAAGTAATCGAAAGTTGTATTTCTTTGGCAGAGGTAACCAAGACATTAGCGATAATTATTGGTTCGTAGCCAATACTAGAAATTTGAATATTGTGTCTGCCTAAAGGAACTGTAGGAAGTGTAAACTGTCCATTGATATCACTATTGGTACCCAATAATGGTTTTGTGTTTAAGACCACAATACTGGCAGATGGAATTGGGGTTAATGTGGTTTCATCTAGTATTATTCCGCTTAAAACCTGTGTAGATTTTTGAGAATATAGATGCGATGATATGCTGTATAAAATAATAAGTAAAGAGGTTCTAAATTTCATTTGTGAATGTTTTTATTCATTCACAAAGATATTTTTAGAACACTGATTTTGAAATACTGAATTATCAGTATTTTTTAATTATGCCAATCTTAATTTACTAGCATATTCAACAGCTTCAAAAGAATTGTTTGCGCCTAATTTCTTTAGAATATTTTGTCTGTGGGTATTTACGGTATGTACACTTATAGATAAATTATTAGAGATTTCCTTACTTAACAATCCTTCTTTTACATAGCCTAATATTTCCTTTTCTCTTTTAGAAAGCTCAATAGTATCTGTAGGGTTTTTTGCCAATTCTAATTGTTTTGTTTCTCCTGTTTTTACATTTACCAATTGACTCGTAATACCATCTATAGTATCTTGATTAGGGGAGATGTCTAGTACACTTAAGGCCAACCATAAATTCCCTTGAGTGTCTAATTCTAAAACTTGCTGCTGTTCTATTACTTTGATGTATTTATCTTCTGCATTTAAAATCCGATATTCGTTTTGGAGTTTAAAATTTTTACGTTCAGAACTAGGTAATGAAAAGTAATATTTTATCAAAGAAAGGCCATTTTTCAGTAAGCTTAAAAAGTCATCTGGGTGAATTCTAGAATCGTAATAATCCGTACCTATTTCTTCAATTTTTTCTAAATCATATCCAAACAAATTATGCATGTTGTTTGAATTGTAGATGTGTTCTTTTTTATGGAAATCAAAGACAGAAATTCCACAATTTTTTATTGCAGCCATTTGATCTAAAAACGGAATCTGTTTCTCAAAAACAGTATAATCTAATTGTGCAACTTCAAAAACTTGCTGACTTATTACTTGAAAATATTCTTGACCAATTTGTTCTAATTCTGACATTATAGTACCTAAGGTTTGATGACGTGAAAATAACCAATAAAGTATAGAACTAGGTTAGGAGTACTTTATTTTATACAATCATTAATTCTTTTTGTAAGCGAAAAACAGCACCCACAAAATGAAGAATATTTGCAAAGGAATTCGAAACCATAAATAATTTAAACCGTTGCCATTTTGTTCTCCTGTTTGATAATTTAAAGTATTTGAAGCTGCTTTGATATTTGCAGGGAGCATTAATAGTAAGAAAGCAATAATGGCTATTGCAACATGCTTCTGGTATTTAGGGATTAATAAACCAATAGCAAATAAGACTTCAAGAATTCCAGTTGCATATACAATAAACATTTTGTTAGGTATAAAGTCAGGAATCATTTTAGACATCCCATTTGTGAAAACAAAATGACCAATAGCCGTAAATAATAACATAAACGCAAAGGCAATTCTTCCAGATAGTAAGAGGTTGTTTTTACCAAAGAATAGTTTAGAAATAAGAACAGAAAAGCAAAAGCTTATGAATAATACGAGTAGTGGTTTCATCTATTTAATTTTATGTAAAACTCTAACTAATAGAGAAATTAAACAATGAACCTATGTTAAGAAACTTGACGACGTATTCTGCTCAATGCTTGAGGTGTAATGCCAATATAAGAAGCAATGTATTTTAAAGGAATTTCTTTAATGAGTTGAGGTCTTTCTGAAAATAAATTTTGATAGCGTTCTTTGGCAGTTAACTCTAACAAAGAGAGTTCTCTAGAGGATTTAATTAAAAATAAACGCTCTGCATTTTTTCTGCCTATTTCATTTCCGATTTCTGTATTGGTGTAAATGTCATTTAAATCAGCATGACTAATGCGCCACACAGTAGTTTTTGATAAGGCTTCAATTTGATATGTACAAGGCACTTGGGTTAAAAAAGAATCGTACCCAGAAATAAACTGGTTTTTAAAAACAAAGCCAAAAGTAAGATCGTTTTCTATTTTTGGAAAGTACATTCTCAAAGTGCCTTCTTCTACAAATGAAAGAAAATTTTCTGTCTGCCCTTTTTTAAGGAGCAGTTCTTTTTTTTGAAAAGTAACGCACTGCAGTTTTGATGAGTAATAGTCCCAATCACTATTTCTCATAGGAGAAAAAGTTTCTAAATATTTTCGTATTTGATGCATTTAGCTTTCTTTATTTTTCTCTTCGTTTACTGCTTTTCCTTCTTGATTTCCAGGGTCATTAATTTGGCTTTATTTAAACTTATTGTCAATGAATAACTTCTTTATCTTATCGGAGATAGAAAAGGTGTCATTGGCAGAAAGCCATAAGAAGTATGAGGTGTAAATTAGAACAACAAAAAAGGAAGACCAACTGCCTGATTCTTTTAATGCATCCATAAACATTATTACTTGTACAATTAAAAATAGTCCAGTTTTAAGATAAAAAGATTTCAATTTTTTATAATATTTATCTTGCTCTTTTATTTGTTCTGGATTATTCGAAATAATGAAGTCAATTTCAAAAAGTGTAGATAACGCTTTAATTGAATCCATACTTGGCTTCTCTCCGTTTTCAATTCGTTGGATTGTACGAAGACTTAACCCGGATAATTCTGCTAATTGAGTTTGTGACCATTTATATTCTAACCGTAGCTTTTTAAGGTTGCTAATACTTTCAGATTTCATTATTTATTCCTTTGTTTAAAAATGTATTCAAGAGTACAAATAAATCGATTATTTATAGCGGACTTATGATCGTATATAATACGACACTAATGTGACACAATTCTATTTTATTGAGATTGTACGTTTTATAAAGATAAATTATATCTTATTTTTCTCTTCGTTTGCCTTTTTAATAATTGCTTTCAATCGCTCTTTATTTGCGATTTTTTCTTGTTTTACCTTATTAATTTTTCTGTTCATTAATTTGGTATGCTTGGCTTTGTTTACCGTGTTTTTTGCTTTCCCTTTTTTAGGCATCCTGTATGTGAAAATTATCGTTAGTGAAAAGATAGTTAAAAACAAGTACAGAAGCAACTAAACAAATTGGTTTTTAGTCATCTTAAAGATCTATTATGAAAATATTAGGCATTAGAATTAACAGCTTTTGGCGTCTTTGTAAATACAATGGTATACCCCAATGCAAAGAGTGTGTAGATAATGGTTAAAGGAATTAATACTTCTTTAGAATCTTTTAAGTCGAAAGCTACTTTAAGTAATGTAATTGCACCAACTGCAAAATGTATCAGGTTTCCAGTAACGAGAGGTTTGTTGTAAATTCCACCAATAATAGAACTTTTTGCCATCCAATTCATCATTCCAAAACCTAAATATAATGCTCCAAGAAGTTGCATTATTAAAGCGGAGGTTTGATTTGTTTTAAGATGTAAAATAGTTAAAACTTCTGCGGGTAAAAAAGACAAGCCAATTCCGATAATTCCTAAAAGTATTGCACTTGTGGTTAAAAGTATTTTCGTATTCAATATGTGTTTGTTTATAATTCAATAAATTAGTATTGAAGTTGAATTTTTGTTACTTAAAGAAACGTTAAATTGTTTTTCTAAAGGCATCAATCCTTTCAATAGCGATAGGGTTTATCTTGCCGTCTTCAATCCAGGTATGGATATCTCCTAGATACGTCATCCCTAAGTAATTGGCACTTTCTTTAAACGGCATTGAAAATCCATCTTTTAAGTCGTCGTAATTATTGTTGCTAATCATGGCCATTTTTTTTCCACGTAACTGTCTACCTAATTCTTTTTTATAATGTAATAGATCAGAAAGTCTATCGAAAAAAGCTTTTAAAATCCCACTCATATTGTACCAATATACAGGAGTTGCAAAAACAATGGTATCGTATTTTGCGATGATTTCTTCCATCATAGGTATGAAATCGTCTTCTGCATTTGCAAAATCATATTCGAAATGTCCAATGTTTTTGGTCTTTAAATCAATTACATCAAAAGTATTATGTGTGTTCAGCTCATTCACAATTATGTTGGTGTCTCCAGTGCTTCTTGCACTTGCTTGGATAATTACAGTTGTATTCATGTATTTAAGTTTTGACTGTAAAATTGTGAATAAATTGAAATAATAAAGAGAAAAACCCATCAAAAAAAATGATAAGTCTACAGTTAAAATTGATGGAAAATTAATCAGATTTATATATCTTTAACCTACTATTGATTTTAAGGAAAGAAAGTTAGAAAAGATGAAATTAAATTTAGAAAAGCCTATTGTATTTTTCGATTTGGAAACAACAGGTATAAATATAGGAACAGATAGAATTGTTGAGATTTCAATTTTAAAAGTGTTTCCAAACGGAAACAAAGAAAGTAAGACTTGGTTGGTAAATCCAGAAATGGAAATTCCGAAAAGCTCATCAGACATTCATGGAATTACAAACGAGCAAGTGGTTGCTGAACCAACATTTAAAGAATTAGCATCACAAGTAAGTGCGCTAATTGCGGGCTGTGATTTAGCAGGATTTAATTCCAATCGTTTTGATATTCCGTTATTGGCGGAAGAATTAATGCGTGCTGGAATAGATTTTGATATGAATGATAGAAAGGCCATTGATGTGCAAGTAATATTTCATAAAAAAGAACAACGTACACTAAGTGCTGGATATCAGTTTTACTGTGGGAAAGAATTGGAAGGAGCCCATGGAGCAGAAGCAGATACGAAGGCAACCTATGAGATTTTGTTAGCGCAAATAGAGAAATATGAAGACATCGGGAATACTGTTGATGTGTTGAGTGAATTTTCTACACATGGAAAAAGAGCCGATTTTGCGGGTTTCATTTTAATCAATGAAGAAGATCAAGAAGTGTTCTCTTTCGGGAAGTATAAAAACAGAACCGTAGAAGAGGTGTTTAAAGAAAACCCTGGATATCATAATTGGATTCAGAATGCAGATTTTCCGTTGTTTACAAAAAAGGTATTGCGTGAAATTAAAGAGCGTATGTCTGCTCCGAAAAAAACAATGACTGATGCAGAAAAATTAAATGCATTACAACAAAAATTTAATTTAAGGTAGCTGTCCGCTCGAGCGCAGTCGAGAGCTAATTGTAGTTAAAACATGAAAAGAAGTGTATTTCTTATACTACTTGTAACGGCACAAGTTTGTAGTCAACAAGTTTCGTTTAAAGGAACATTGTTAGATTCAAAGACCAAAAAACCAGTGGTGTATGCAAATATTAGTTTTTTAGAAACCACCAAAGGAATTTCATCTACAGAAAATGGCTCCTTTCAAATGTATATTAATCAAAAATACATGAAAGGTAAGGTTCATGTTTCTTGTTTAAATTATAAAGACACCATTGTAAATGCGTTAGAGCTAAACAATACTGTATTGTTACTGCAACCAAAACAACATGAGCTTGATGAGGTTGTATTAACGAAAAGAGTAAATCGTTTTTTTTTGCAAGATAAAGTAAAAAAGAAAGTACATGGGGTGCATAGTGTCGGTATGCGAATGATCGCAAAGTATTTTCCGAATGATAAAAAGAATCGCTATTGTAATTATCTTTCTAAAGTGACCATTTATTTTTCTAAAAGACACAATAAAAAATCAAAGTTTAGAGTTCGAGTTTTTAATAGAGATGATAAAACAGGATTGCCAAAAGAAGATTTATTAAATGTGAACTTGCCAATTGCCATAAAAGAAAAGCAATTAGAAGTTATTGTAGACTTGTCTTTGTATGATATAGAAATGCCAAAGAATGGGTTGTTTATTGCTTTCGAGAAATTGTTTATACCATTTAATGAATATGGAAAGAAACAAACAGCATCAGAAAACGATGTGTTTTATGCACCTGTTATTGGATTTACACAATACAGACATAAAAAACCAAAAGAGAGAACGTATTATTATATCAAAGGATTCTGGAGTAAGTCAGCTTTCAATCAAGTAAGCGGATTTAAAAAATATGCACCAGCAATGTCTTTATCGTTAACAAATTAAAATAAACAGAAATTATGTTTACAGAATATAAAAATTTACCGAATAACTCTAGAGTTTGGATTTACCAAGCCGATAGGGTTTTTACCGCACAAGAAATAGCAATTATTTCTGCTAAAGCAATAGATTTTATTGAACAATGGACACGCCATGGAGATAATTTAAAAGGATCGTTTACCATAAAGTACAATCAGTTTTTAATGATTGCTGTAGATGAGAGTTTTAACAATGTTTCAGGATGTTCTATAGATGCATCTGTCCGTTTTGTACAGCAATTAGAAAGCGAGTTACACATTGATTTGATGAACAAAATGAATGTTTCTTTTAAAGACGGTGACAACATCAATATTGTCAAACTTTCAGATTTTCATCAGTTTGCAAAAGAACAAAAAATCACCAAAGAAACCATTGTCTTTAATAATATGGTGCAAACAAAAGAAGAGGTAGAAACTAAATGGGAAGTACCCGCAAACCAAAGTTGGCATAATCGTTTTTTAGTGTAATTGTATGAAAAAAATTCTTGTTGTTATTGCTGTTTTATGTGTTGGTATTGTCACTGGACAATCTAAAGATCCGCTAGTCACTTCTGATGCCAAAGCGCAAAAAAAATGGGTAAACAAAATCCTTAAAAAGATGACTGTCAAAGAAAAAATTGGACAGCTTTTTATGGTGCAAGCCTATTCTAATTTAGATGATACCCATGAAAAAGTCATTATCGATTTGATACAAACACATCATGTAGGTAACTTAATTTTTATGCAAGGAACTCCAGAAAAACAAGCCGTTTTAAATAACAAATACCAAGAACTTTCTAAAGTTCCTTTGATGATTGGTTTTGATGGCGAGTGGGGATTAGACATGCGTTTGAAAAATGCTTTCCGGTATCCTTGGAATATGACGTTGGGAGCTGTGACTAACAATGATTTAATAGAAGATTTTGGAGCTCGAGTTGGAGAACATTGTAAACGTTTGGGAATTCATATCAATTTTGCACCTGTTGTAGATATTAATATCAATCCAAAAAATCCAATTATAGGAAACCGTTCTTTTGGAGAGAATAAAGACAATGTTACTGATAAAGCAATCGCATTTACAAAAGGGATGCAAGGAGTTGGAGTGTTGGCAAATGCAAAGCATTTTCCTGGTCATGGAGATACCGCTTCAGATTCACACCATACCTTACCTGTTGTAGATTTTGATATGAAAAGATTGGATACCTTAGAATTGTATCCATATAAAAAACTCTTTAAAGAGAATTTGGCAAGTGTAATGACTGCGCACTTGAGCATCCCAAAGTTAGAGCCAAATAAAAAATTGCCATCCTCATTATCTAAAAAAATTGTAACCGATTTATTGATTGATAAAATGGGGTTTAAAGGTTTAATTATTACTGATGGTCTAAACATGAAAGGAGCCGCTAACTACTCTACATCTTCAGAAATTGATTTAGCTGCAATCTTGGCTGGAAATGATATATTGCTAATTCCACAAGATGTACCTGCAACAGTAAAATTATTTAAAAAAGCAATTAAAGAAAAAAAGCTATCTATAAAAAGATTGAACCATTCAGTGCGAAAAATACTAATGGCAAAATATTGGGCAGGATTGCATAACTACAAACCTGTTTCTTTAGACAATTTACACGAAGATTTAAATTCTAAGACCGATGTTTTATTGCATAGAGAATTGGTTAAAAAATCGATTACAGTTGTAAAAAACGAGAAAGACATCATTCCGATTCA
>JAESTN010000104.1 GCA_016763595.1 Flavobacteriaceae bacterium
ATATTCACAAATTTTGGCACAAGGTCTTATTGCACTATCAAATTGTACTCTAGATATGTTTTGAGTAAAGGCGTCTAAATGAGGGATTATCCAATCTAATTTCCCATGCGTACACACCCATTCTAATATCCAAGCCGCTTTAATGGAGGTTTTATTCTCAACCTCAAAAGTTAAGGAAACCAGGTGATTGAATAAATTTTGATTATTATATACAATATTTGCTACCGTTTGTCTGTTTTCCCTTTTAGGGTTTTCCATGTTCTCTAGCGCAGATATTAATTTTTTTTTGTCTGTCATGTTCCCTTGTTGCGTATATTTACCCTTTAATTATTTGTGATGATACCTATAAAAAAAATATTTTTTGTTCTCCTATTTTTCTCCTGTTTTTTATGTGTAAACACGGTTGAAGCACAACGGTATAATCAGTTTGATAAAAATAAGAAAAGAACTGGAGTTTGGAAAAAATATTACCCAAATAAAAGAGTGAAATATATAGGAACTTTTAAAGATGGAAAAGAAGTAGGTACGTTTAAGTTTTATAGCATGTCCTTTTCTAGAAAGCCAGAAGCGACTAAAGTTTTCCATAAAGATTCAGACTCTGTTACTGTCAATTATTTTTACAATAATGGAAAGTTAAAAGGAAAAGGAATGTTGTTTGGAAGAGATAAAGTGGGTAAATGGGTGTATTATTATAAAAAAGGGCCACTTTTTTTAGAAGAATTTTATGCAAGTGGAAAGTTATCAGGGAAATCGATAGTCTACTTTAAGAGTACTGGGAAAATAGCTGAAGAAACAACGTATAAAAACGGTTTACTACATGGACATGTTAAGAATTATTCTGATAAGGGGATTCTAATAGAAGATGTTTTGTATGAGAATGGAAAAGCGAATGGTTTGGCAAAATATTTCGAATTAAGCGGAAGTCTTAAAGAAAGAGGTGTTTATAAAAACGGAATCCGCGTTGGAAAATGGGAATTTTACTTAGATGGAGAAGTGGTTGATCAAAAGAAGAAAAAGGATTCTCGAAAAAACAAAATTCAACAAAAAAATAAATAACTTTTAGTTATCAATACATCAATAAATTCAATGTTCTTTTTTGAGAATTGATTTGTATCTTTGCCGTCAATTTTATCGAAATAATGAAAAGAGTAATTGTAGGACTTTCTGGAGGGGTAGATAGCAGTGTAACTGCATATTTGTTAAAAGAACAAGGCTATGAAGTTATTGGGTTGTTTATGAAAAACTGGCACGATGATTCTGTAACTATTTCTAACGAATGTCCTTGGTTAGAAGATAGCAACGATGCAATGATTGTTGCCGATAAATTAGGCATTCCTTTTCAAGTTGTAGATTTAAGTGAGCAATACAAAGATCGTATTGTTGACTATATGTTTGATGAATACGAAAAAGGAAGAACTCCAAATCCAGATATACTCTGTAATCGTGAAATTAAATTCGATGTCTTTATGGATATTGCTCTTAATTTAGGTGCAGATTATGTGGCAACAGGTCATTATTGCAGAAAAGGAGAAGAAGAAATTGACGGACAAATGGTGTATAAATTATTAGCAGGTAAAGATGTTAATAAAGATCAATCCTATTTTTTATGTCAACTATCTCAACAACAATTAGCAAAAGCAATGTTTCCAATTGGCGAACTAACAAAGCCAGAAGTAAGAGCTATTGCAAAAAAAGCAGATTTAATTACTGCGGATAAAAAAGATTCTCAAGGGTTATGTTTTATTGGTAAAGTTCGTTTACCAGAATTTTTACAACAAAAATTACAGCCTAAAGAAGGAGTTATTGTAAACATTCCTACAGATTCAGAAATCTATAATAGAACAATTCCAGAATTTTCTAACAAAGAAGAAGAATTGGCTTTTTATGGAGCAAAGTTTAAATACACCCAAACTGACGGAGCAATTGTTGGCAAACATCAAGGAGCACATTACTTTACAAAAGGACAACGAAAAGGCTTAAATGTTGGTGGTACAAAAGAAGCGTTGTATGTTATTGATACCGATGTAAACGAGAATGTCATTTATACAGGAGAAGGTAAAAACCATTTAGGTTTATATAGAAATGTGTTGTTTGTGACCAATGAAGAGTTGCATTGGATTCGTGAAGACTTGGGGTTAAATACTGGAGAAACTTTAGAGGTAGCAGCAAGAATTCGATATAGACAAGCACTAGAAAAAGCTACGTTGCATAAAGTTGAGAATGGTTTGTATGTTGAATTTGAAAATAAACAATCTGCAATTACAGAAGGGCAATTTGTTGCTTGGTATCAAGAAGAAGAGTTATTGGGCTCTGGAGTAATTTCTTAATCAGTATCTAAAATTGTTGAAAAAGTAGTATTTTCGGGGAACAATATATTAGTCATGAAAAAACTATTTCCCCTATTCGTTTTTTTAATTTCGCTGCAACTTTTTGCACAAGAAGATGCTTGGGTATACTTAAAAGACAAACCCAATTCTGCAACCTATTTAGCAACGCCATTAACCATGTTGTCTCAACGTGCTTTAGATAGAAGAACACGCCAAAATATTGTATTAGATTCTAAAGATGTTCCTGTAGATGCTTCCTATTATTCTCTGATAAAAAGTGCAACAGGAATCACAATATTAGCGAAGTCAAAATGGTTGAATGCCATTCATGTGCAAGGAACTCAGACGGATATTAATAACTTAAAATCAACCTTTTCGTTTGTTGATCTTATAGAGTTTGCAAACAATAGTTTAAATGCTAAAGCGAAGGTTGCTCCACGTTCTTCAGATAAGAAAAATAAAAATAAGTTCGCAGAAATAAATACCACTTTTAACTACGGTACTGCTACAAATCAAATTACCATGTTAAAAGGTGATTTTTTACATCAAGAAGGATATTCTGGTTCAGGAATGCAGATAGCAGTAATAGATGCTGGTTTTCCTAATGTAGATGCATTGGATGCTTTTAAGCGATTACGAGATAATAACCAGATTTTAGGAGGCTATGATTTTGTAAATAGAAACACCAACTTCTATGCGGGACATAATCATGGTACAAATGTGTTATCAGATATTGGCGGTTATATAGATGGTGAGTTTGTTGGAACAGCTCCAGATGCTTCTTTTTATTTATTTATAACCGAAGACGCAAATAACGAAGTCCCCTTAGAAGAAAGTTTATGGGTAGAAGCAGCAGAAAGAGCAGACAGTTTAGGTGTTGATGTAATCAATACCTCTTTAGGCTACACTACTTTTGACAATGCAAACTATAATTATTCATATGCAGATATGGATGGCAAGACTGCCTTTATTTCTCGTG
>JAESTN010000105.1 GCA_016763595.1 Flavobacteriaceae bacterium
ATTGCTTCTTGAGCTTCTTTTAACTTAGACTCTAATGAGCAAGTCCCCTCATGAAATCCAATTACGGTTCCGATTAACACACTTGAATTTGCGTTCGTAATCATTTCTTTAGCTAAAGAAATATAATTAGCACGTATCATCACCAATTTAAAATTGTACAGGATAGCTTCATGTATTAATAGAGTAAGCTTCTTTTTTGTTTCCTCCACAGCAATATTAGCTTGACTTGGCAATTTTAAATAGGTTGAGTCTATATATTGAGATAGTTTCATTAGCATTTACTTATTTAACAAAAATAGTAAATATATCTGAAGGGTAGACGCAAAAAGGAGCGGCTAATTTAGCGGCTCCTTTTTGTATTATATACAATAAAACTTATTCTACTTTAAATAAAATCGGCAAGGTAAACTTTACATTTACAGGGACTTTTCTCTGCATACCGGGTGTAAACCGAGGGAGTTTTTTAATGATTCCCCTTACTTCTTTTTCAAGCTTGTAATGTGGCGCTTTGATTTTTAACTCCTTAATTGTTCCGTCTTTAGTAATTACAAATTGAGCAAATATTTTATAGGTACCAGGCCTTAACCCTAAGGCCTGAGCCAAATCAATATCAAACCTTTTAATTACAAATTTTTTGATTGATTTAGTAAAACATTTTTTATTTGCTTCTTTTGACAATCCTTCACATCCTTTATACACTGGAGCGTCTTCTATTAAAATAAACGATACATCATTAACAATTGGATCATTAGGTTCTGAAACGTAATTTTTTAAAACTTTATCAATATCAATAGGTTCATCTATTAAAGGGGGATCTAATATGGCTTCTATTGTATTCTTTTCATTTTCATCAACTTTAATAACATCAATAATTAAAGGAACTGGCTTTAGAGGGTTAGATTTTACACTTTTTTCTTTTGAAAACACGACAGGTTTATCATCTTCTACAAGCACATAATCAACTAATGGGTCTTGAATTTTCACAGCGAATTTTACCGTTTTTGTTTCATGCTCCAGTACCTGATAGACTACAAATAAAACCAATACTAAAGACAATTGAATAAATACAGCTGAGTATTTTTCTAGTTGTTTTTTTGGATCCTTTTTTACATTTTTCATACCAACAATTTTTAAATTATGCCTATGAGAATTCAAAAAGGATGCCAATAAAAAAGAGCAACCAAATTTGGTTGCTCTTTTTTATTTTATTTCTTAAAATGTTATTCTACATTAAATGAAATTGGTAATGTATATTTCATTCCTACAGGAACTCCTCTTTGTTTACCAGGAGTCATTCTAGGTAATGTTTTAGCAACTCTAATTGCTTCTTTTCTTAATCTTGGATGTGGTGCTCTTGCATTAACATCGGTAATGTATCCTTTTGGATCAATTCTAAAAACAACCCAAATTTTCTTTTTACCTGGGGACAATCCTAAATCACCCGCTAGCTCAGCATTAAACCTTCTAACAACGTGTTTTTTAATTTTTTTATTTAAGCAATCTCCTTTTTGCTTCCTTGTACCCGTACATCCTGGAAAAACAGGAACCTCTTCAATAATTGCAAAAGGTACATCTTCAATAACCTCCTCAGCCTCTTCAACTTCTTCTATCTCTTCAACTTCTACCGCCTCAGTTTCATCAGTTTCAGTTGATTCAATAACAGTTTCCTCAACTTCTTTCTCGTCTTCAACGATTTCAATTTTTTCTGGTGCCGGTGGTGGTGGTGCTTTTGGCTTTACTGGCTCTATACGTTCTGTAATTGGAATATCTTCTTCCAATTCATCTTGCATACTCGCATCCCCAAATGTATCAATTACCCTATCGTAAGTCTTGTTTTCCATTGCTACATACGTAACAAAAAGAGCTAAAACTAAACCTAATTGAATAAACAACTTTGAATAATTCTCTAAGTTTGATTTTGGATTTTTCTTAATTTCCATCCTTGTTTGTTTTAAATAGTTCGCTAATTTAATTAAATTCTTACGACTTATGCAAGTAATAAAGTTAAATAGCTGCAATTTTTTTATAAACACGATTATAAAGTGTCATTGCTACTATAACTCCTACTGTAATGGCTACAACATCTAATAAACTTGCTGTTCTATAGGCTGTAAGTGTTGCCTGTAAAACCTCAATAACTATGCCGTAAATAATACAAAAAATTACAATTGCGTATTTTAATTTCTTCTTTTGCAAAGATTTAGGAAAACTCAACAACCAAGTTAGCCCTAATATAAAATACGCAATTGCATGATAAATTTTATCTGAATGAGATAATTGTATCGGGATATAATCTATTTTCTTTAAGCTTAAATACCCAATAAAAAGAGTAATACCTATTGCTAAAAATAATATTTTATCCTGTAATAAGATCTTTATAACCTTCTGCATCTAATAATTCTTCTAATTGTGAAGCGTCTGAAATAGTCACTTTAATCATCCAACCAGCTCCATAAGGGTCTGTATTTACTAATTCTGGCTCGTCTTCTAATTTCTCATTAAATTCGCTTACTTCACCTGACAACGGCATGATTAAATCTGAAACTGTTTTTACTGCTTCTACAGACCCGAAAACGTCGTCTATTTCTACCGTATCATCTAAGGTATCTACATCTACGTACACGATATCACCTAGTTCACTTTGTGCAAAATCTGTAATACCAATAGTTACAGTATCACCATCAATTTTAACCCACTCATGGTCTTTAGTGTACTTTAATTCTGTTGGAATGTTCATTGTAATTTTATTTTATTGTGTTGATTAATTTTTAGTTGCCTAAGTTATAAATTAAATTGAAACCAGCATTAATTGATTGTCTCGGAAATGTGGTAGAAATTGCATACTTAGAGGTATTATGATTGTAATAAAACGAAGTGGTTAAATTTCTATTTAATTTATAGTCTGCTGCAAATTTAATAGATAAAAGTTTTTGACCACCACTTATTTGATTATTTTCTACATCTACCGAGCGAATTAATGTTAAATTATCTCTAACAGAGATATCCATTCTCATATTAATGTCTCCTTTTAGCTTTTGCCTTTTACCTGCAAAGCGAGTATTAAACACAACATTTTTTAACCGATACCCAACTCCGAAAATAAATTCGGTTCCTTTAATATCTGTCAATGTACTGTTATCAAAGTTCATGGTTAAGGTTCTATCCTTTCTTATTTCTCCCTTAAACGAGAAGGAGTTTTTCATTTTTACATCTATTTTAATTAATGGAGAAAACTCATCAATTAAACTAGCAGAAGAAATTAACAACTCTGACTGATAATTCCCTGAAGCATTGGTTTTAGAAGGGTCATTAACATCGTACTGTAAATTGTTTGTGTAATTAGAAATTGTATAGGATGATTTATACCCATTGGTAAGGGTAAAGCTGCTAAAATTATCTTTAAACCAGTCTATTTTCATCAATCCATTATAACGCAAAGTCCAATTAGGAATAGGGATATTTCTAAACAAACCTAATTTAACTGAATTGGCATTGTCTCCAGAATACGCAGCTAAAAACGCTGGTAATAATACTTGCTGCCCAGTTTCTTTATAACCACCTATAGGTAAACTATTAAGCGTTGATAGTCGCTGTGACAACACAGCTCTATTTGCTAAAAAAGAATTAAAAAGGTCATCTGAACTTTTAAACACCGTAGATAACATAGAATAACTTGTACTAAAATTACCTGATTGCGTTATTGGTGCATTTGTGTTTAGAATTCCGCCTTCTACATCTAATTGTTGTGATAGATTTTTTGTTCTTATTTTATTTCCAGTTAGCTCTATATTTAGATCTTTAAAAGGTTTTAAAGAGATTGTATAATCTAGCTTATTATAATGGGTATTGCTATATGTTTTATTATAGTATTCAGATCCTGTTGCCCTATCTACCAACCAACCTTTTTCAAATGCTTTGTTTCTAATATCTATTTGGCTCCCAAAAACAAACCCTAATGTTGGGGCAAAACCACCACTTAAATTATCTCTCCCTAAAAATCCAGCTGTTCCTTTAAACCCAGGTAATGCCGTACCGTTATTTTCTGTATAACTAATTTTTGCTGTTTTAACTGCAGTCACAAAATCATAAACACCTAATAAAATCTTCTCTTTTACCGTTTTCTTTTTAGATGCAGATTTTACTTTACCTATTGTTGGTGCCTGTGGTGCCTGAAATTGGTTTCCAGTATTTTTCTTCCCATTACTTTTTATAAACAGTTTTTTAAACCCTGTCTCTTGATAGAGTTTAGAGAAACTAAATGTTGTACTTAAACTATGTGTATTAGAATTCTGAATTAAATTTCCAATTTGAGCTACATAACTTTTAGAAGCGGCTTTCCAATCAAAGTTTGCTGTATACCCATAATCTGCAGTAATAAAGCCTAAATACGGAAGCTTATTAATTGGTATTTTATAATTTGCTGATAACTTCTGTGTATAATGATCTGGTCGACCTGTATTGAAAAATTGATCGAAAATTTCTATTTCTTCTCCATTCCCAAAACTATCATACAAATAACTATTGTTTGCATTAAAGTTCAATTTTAAGGACTTTGTAATATCAAAACCAATTGTATAATCCCAATCAAACAAAAATCTACGTTGTGTTAATGTTGGTTGGGCTGTAAATCCATCTACCAAGTTACGGGACTTTTGTTGTACAAAATTTCTTGTAATTCTAGAATTTACTCCTATAGATTTTGGCAATAAATTAATATTGATATCTCTAGTTAATTGCCAATATTTACTTTTCCCAAAGAAGGCAGATTTCTTAAATGGCTCTATATATTTTGACTGAAAGGTGAAATTATAACTTGCTCCAGCTGTTAAATTCTGATTCAGGTATTTCTCTATATTGTAATCTTTATGGTTCTCTTCTGAATATGCATAAGAAACCGAAAAATTTTCTACATCGTAAGGCTTTGGTTTCTTCTCAGATTGAGGGTTTCTATTTTTCTTTACATTATTAAAGCTGATACTTTTTCTTGATGTGTAATCTTGAGAGTTTTTACTATTCGGATTCACATCTTTAGCATCTGCAAATTTCACATCTTGGTATTGACGGTCATATTTAGGATCACTAAATTCTTCTCCAAAGCTATAGCTCATGGGTAATTGAATTCTCCAGTTCTTTGGCATCATTTTACCCAGGTTAATGTTGGTTGAGAAATTGTATTGTCTCGTTTCTTCCAAACTCCTTTGATTCACTCTGTCTTCTACATTACCAAAACCAATAGTTTGCATTCTACCCGTAACTGAAATATCTGCAATGTCTGCAAAATTTGCATCA
>JAESTN010000106.1 GCA_016763595.1 Flavobacteriaceae bacterium
AATCCGGTTCCGATAATGGCTGATTTTTTTATAAAATCTCTTCTTGAACTCATAAATATAGTTTGTTGTTTGTTGTTTTTACGAATGAATTTGCATTCCTCTCAAATTTAGAAATTTATCTCTAGTTCTAGTTCTTTTTTTAAAGAAAAATCACAAGGCTACGCTTAACTTTTTTATATATTTGAATTTCTAAATTTTAATTATGGATGATTTTATTTTGTACCTAAAAATAGGTTTAAATCATGTGTTAGATTTTTCGGCATATGATCATATTCTTTTTTTAGTTGCGTTGGCCGTTATTTTTTCTTTTGATCAATTTAAAAAAGTACTTTGGCTCATCACCTTATTTACAATTGGCCACACACTAACATTGGCGCTATCTGCTTATGGAGTTTTAAAGGTGGATGTGAAAATTGTAGAATTTCTTATTCCTGTTACAATATTTATTACAGGAGTTGTAAATATTGTAAATTCAGCAAAGACGGGAGCAACAAAAGGCACTATAAATTTAATCTTTGCATTGTTTTTTGGCTTAATCCACGGTCTTGGGTTTTCGAACTACTTTAGAATGATGGTTGGTCGTGAAGAAGACAAACTGATGCCATTAATTGAGTTCGCACTCGGAATTGAATTGGCTCAAGTCATTATTGTGCTGGGAATTTTAATTGTAGGTGCTTTATTGCAATTCTTTTTTAAAGTCACTAGAAGAGATTGGATACTCGTTACCTCTGCAATTGTTATTGGGTTTGTGATACCTATGATGATAGAACGCGTATTTTGGTAAAAAATTAACGCTTAAACTTTATAAAAGACACTACTTTAGCTACATGAATAAAAAGCAACTTAAATACGATACTGCTTATTTAAAAATGGCGCACGAATGGGCCAAACTTTCTCATTGCAAACGCAAACAAGTTGGTGCTATCATTGTGAAAGATCGTATGATTATTTCTGACGGATTTAATGGAACTCCAACAGGTTTTGAAAATCCGTGTGAAAACGAAGAAGATTACACAAAATGGTATGTTTTACATGCAGAAGCAAATGCTATTTTAAAAGTAGCTTCTTCTACGCAATCTTGTAAAGATGCAACATTATACATTACCTTATCTCCGTGTAAAGAATGTAGTAAATTAATTCACCAAGCGGGTATTAAAAGAGTTGTATATGCACAAGGATATAAAGATGATGCTGGTTTAAAATTCTTAACAAAAGCAGGAGTAGAAATAACATATTTACCATATGAATAAAAATTATTTACCATTGTATTTTGCCTTTGCAATTGTATTCGGAGTTTTAATTGGTAGTTTTTTTAACGGAGGAAGTTCATCCGGAAACTTATTCACTAATAAATCATCCGCCAATGAAGTAAAGTTAAAACGTTTAATAGACTACATCCAAAGAGACTATGTAGATAGTGTAGATACAGATAGTTTATTAGATGGAGCGATTACTCAAATTCTTGGAAAATTAGACCCACACTCTGTGTACATTCCAAAAGAAAACCTACAGCAAGTTACAGAAAACATGCAAGGAAACTTTGTTGGAATTGGCGTCCAATTTAGAATGATAAAGGATTCCATAACGGTTATTCAACCTATTAAAGGAGGCCCAAGTATTAAGGCCGGAATTAAAGCTGGAGACAGAATTTTAATGGCGAATAAAGACACCCTTTATGGTAAGAAATTAGTAAGTAGTGGGATTCCAAAATTTTTAAAAGGCGAACCAAATACGAATGTTGATTTACAGGTATATAGAAAATCCAATGACTCTTTATTTACGATACGCTTAAAAAGAGGTAAAGTTGCCATAAAAAGTGTGGATGTTTCTTATATGATAAATGATTCTGTTGGCTATATAAAATTAGAACGTTTTGCGAGAACGTCCTACAGAGAATTTAAAACGGCATTGACTAAACTGCTAGATAAGGGAATGACAGATTTGGTGTTAGACTTAAGAGGAAACGGTGGTGGATATATAGATATTGCAAATAAAATTGTTGACGAATTTTTAGAAGATGGAAAATTAATTGTTTTCACAAAAGACAATAAAGGGAATATAGACGAATCCTTTTCTACATCGAGAGGAAGTTTTGAAAAAGGCGGATTGTATATTCTGATCGATCAAAACTCTGCTTCAGCTTCAGAAATTGTTGCAGGTGCTTTACAAGACAATGATAGAGGAACTACCATCGGAAGACGTTCTTTTGGTAAAGGGCTGGTACAAGAAGAAAAAGACTTAGGAGATGGCTCTGCAATCAGATTAACCATTGCTAGGTATTATACTCCAACTGGAAGATCTATCCAAAAACCGTACGAAAAAGGAAATGGAAAAAGCTACTCTAGAGACATCAACAATAGAATTAAAAATGGAGAATTACTAAACAAAGACAGCATTAAAGTGGTGGACTCCTTACAGTTTAAAACACCCAAAGGGAAAATAGTGTATGGTGGAGGAGGAATTGTACCAGACGTATTTGTTGCAATAGACACCACAGCGTACCTAAGCAATTTCTATCTTAATTCTATTCAGAATTTCGCATTTGATTTGGTAGATACTAATAGAAAAAAGTTTGCTAAAATGACCTTAGATCACTTTATTGCTTCCTATGATATAGGTGCAGCATATACTGCATACTTAAAGCAAATAAACGCAAGATTGTCTGATACAAGAATACGGTTAAACAATACCTATAATTCTTCTGATAAATCTAAACAAATCATTCAACAATATTTAAAAGCGACCATCGCTAATCAGATTTATGGAGATGAAGGCTATTACAGAATTATGCAATTTGATGATAAAATGATCTTGAAAGTTTTAGAGTTGGAAACTACAAATTAATGCCGTTTCTTTGTGGGAATGATTGACGTACCAGATAACAAAAAAATTTACTTTGCCTCAGATCAGCATTTAGGTGCTCCAACTCCAGAAGCAAGTTTTCCAAGAGAACAAAAATTTGTAGCCTGGCTTAACGAGGCAAAAGAAGATGCTGCTGCCATTTTTTTACTTGGTGATTTATTTGACTTTTGGTTCGAATATAAAACAGTAGTTCCGAAAGGGTTTGTTAGAGTATTAGGCAAACTGGCAGAGATTAAAGACAGTGGAATTCCGATTTATTTCTTTGTTGGAAATCATGATTTATGGATGAAAGATTACTTTGAAAAAGAGTTGAATATTCCTGTATTTCACAAACCACAAGAATTTACATTTAACAACACCACACTTTTAATTGGCCATGGAGATGGCTTAGGGCCAGGAGACAAAGGCTATAAACGCATGAAGAAAATCTTCACTTTTCCGTTATTTCAGTGGCTCTTTAAATGGCTGCACCCAGATGTAGGAATGAAGCTTGGGCAATACATGTCTGTAAAGAACAAACTTATTTCTGGTGATGAAGATGCGGTGTTTTTAGGAGAAGAAAATGAATGGTTGGCACAATACTGCAAGCGTAAATTAGAAACGAAGCATTATGACTATTTTGTCTTTGGACACAGACACTTACCACTAGACATTCAATTGAATGATACTAGTAAATACATCAACCTAGGTGATTGGATTCACCACTATACGTATGGTGTTTTTGAAGATAACAAGCTCGTTATCAAGAATTACAATTAAGGTTTTTTTAGCAGTTTTCACTAAAACCTTTAACCTTCTTTTAACAAGAAAAAAAAGGCTATTATTGTAGCTTTGTTTCCAATTAATTTTTATCAAACTTAAAATCTTAAAATGATAGAACAACAAATGAATGTAGATGTAAGAGCAATCAATGAAAAGATTGAAAGAGAGAGTGCCTTTATAGATATATTAACTTTAGAAATGAATAAAGTTATTATAGGGCAAAAAGACATGATAGAACGTTTGTTAATTGGTT
This sequence comes from Flavobacteriaceae bacterium, assembly GCA_016763595.1. Classification (GTDB taxonomy): domain Bacteria; phylum Bacteroidota; class Bacteroidia; order Flavobacteriales; family Flavobacteriaceae; genus Polaribacter. The sequence goes on from JAESTN010000106.1 coordinate 3,878, forward strand.
TATTAGGAAATGGACATATTTTATTAGAAGGTGTTCCTGGTTTAGCAAAGACTTTAGCTATTAACACATTATCTAAAGCAGTACAAGCTAGTTTTAGTAGAGTTCAATTTACACCAGATTTACTACCTGCTGATGTTGTTGGAACTATGATATACAACATGAAAGAAAATGATTTCATGATTAAAAAAGGACCAATTTTCGCAAACTTTGTATTGGCCGATGAGATAAATAGAGCACCCGCAAAAGTGCAATCTGCTTTATTAGAAGCAATGCAAGAACGTCAAATTACAATTGGAGATACTACCTTTAAATTAGACGAACCTTTCTTAGTGATGGCAACTCAAAACCCAGTAGAACAAGAAGGAACCTATCCATTGCCAGAAGCACAAATGGATCGTTTTATGTTAAAAGTAGTAATTGATTACCCTTCTATAGCTGACGAGCAAACCATTATGCGTCAGAATTTAAACAACGAATTTGTAACTGTAAACCCAGTAATCTCTATCGAACAAATCATTAAAGCTCGTGAGGCTGTGAATGAAGTGTACATGGATGAAAAAATTGAAAAATACATTCTAGATATTGTTTTTGCTACACGGTACCCAGAAAAGTACAACTTACCAAAATTGAAAGATTTAATTAGTTTTGGAGCCTCTCCTCGTGGAAGTATCAACTTAGCAAAAGCGGCTAAATGTTATGCCTTTATTAAACGAAGAGGATATGTGATTCCTGAAGATGTAAGAGCAATTGTACAAGATGTTTTAAGACATAGAATTGGTATTACCTACGAAGCTGAAGCAGAAAACATAACTTCTGTAGATATCATCAACAGTATTATTAATGAAGTTGAAGTACCTTAGAAATTGTTCAATCGTGGATTCGTTTATCCGTTTCTAACAGATAAATAGCCAGTAAACAAACACACAATTAAACGATTAAACATTGGAAACAAAGGAAATACTTAAAAAAGTACGTAAAATTGAGATTAAGACACGTAGGTTGTCTGATCATATTTTTGGCGGCGAATATCACTCTACCTTTAAAGGGCGTGGTATGACTTTTTCTGAAGTTCGCCCCTATCAATATGGTGACGAAATTAGGTCTATAGACTGGAATGTTACTGCTCGTTATAACGAACCTCATATAAAGGTTTTTGAAGAGGAACGCGAATTAACCATGATGTTAATGGTTGATATTTCTGGTTCAGAGTTCTTTGGTACTACCCAACAATTCAAAAGAGATACCGCTACAGAAATAGCTGCAACACTCGCTTTTTCTGCAATTCAAAATAACGACAAAGTAGGCTTATTATTATTTTCTGATCAAGTAGAATTATACATTCCACCAAAAAAAGGAAAAAGTCACGTCTTAAGAATTATTAGAGAATTGATTGAGTTTACTCCAAAAAGTAAACAAACAAACATCAATGAGGCGTTGAAATTCTTATCGAATGTGATGAAGAAAAAAGCCATTGTTTTTTTGCTGTCAGATTTTATGGATGATGATTATGAGCAAACGTTAAAGATCGTGGGTAGAAAACACGATGTAACAGGTATTAAAGTATATGACAAACATGATGAAGAAATTCCGAATTTAGGAATCGTACCCATGTTAGATGCAGAAACCAACAAAACACAATTAGTAAACACAAGTTCTAAAAGTATTAGAAATAATTACAAAGCAAATGGAGTGCGATTGCATGATTATTATAAGAAAACATTTAGCCGTTCTGGAGCAGGAACAATCACAACACGCGTTGATGAAGATTATGTGAAAAAATTATTAGGCTATTTTAAACACAAAGGAAGCTAGCAATTAAATTGCTTTTATTTATTTCACCTCTTTAAGATGGTACGTATAAAACAAATGAAAAAACAAATTTTATCTCTCTTTTTATGTATTTCGGCGATCGCTTTTGCACAGCAAAAACCGATGGTCAAAGCTGAAATTGACACCACCAATATTAGAATTGGTGAACAATTTGAGTATAAAATCACAGTACAAGATACGGCCAACGTTATCATACCTAAATTAGAGAACTTAATAGGAGTAGAAATTGTAGAAGACAAAAAGATAGACACCATCAAAAATCAATTGATTAAGAGATACATCTTAACCAGTTTTGATAGTGGTGCATACTATATTCCGCAACAACAAATCTTCATAAAACAACGATTGCATTTAACAGATTCTTTATTGATAAAGGTTGCTACAGTTGCTGTAGATACCACCAAACAGAAAATGTTTCCAATAAAAGCAATACAAAGTGAACCTTATGTTTTTGATGATTATAAAAAATACGTTTGGTATGGTGTAATTGCCTTGTTAATTATTGGGTTGATTTTATATTTTGCTTTCAAAAAGAAAAAAGAAGAGATGGAAGAGGTTGTTATTCCTTCTTTACCTCCTTTTGAAGAGGCCATTCAAAAATTCCATGAATTGGATGAAAAATTGTTGTGGCAAAACAATCAAGTAAAAGAATATTACAGTGAACTAACAGGCATTATTAGAGGCTTCATAGAACGCGAATTAAAAGTACCTGCTTTAGAATCTACAACAGATGAATTGATAGAAACGTTAACTGATTTTAATGATTCAGAATCAATTTCAACTACGAAAGAAACAATTAAAAAGTTACGAGATTTATTACGTGAAGCAGATTTTGTGAAGTTTGCAAAATCAAATCCACTATCACAGCAAATTGAATTCAATAGAAAAGAGGCAGAAGAAATTGTGACAGAATTAACCCCTGTAAAAGAAGAAGTTCCCGAAATTAAAACAGAACATGATGAATTGGAATAATTTCGAGTTTCATAATCCAGAATTTTTCTGGTTATTTTTACTAATTCCTTTAGTAATTATTTGGCAAGTCCTTGTTCGCAAAAGAAATTCTGCAACGCTAACAATACCTAGTATTAAAGGCTTTAAAGCTGAACAATCTTTTGTTTCAAAGCTAAAGCCAATACTATATGTATTGAGAATTTTAGCCTTGTGTTTTTTAATTTTAGCCTTGGCAAGACCTAGAAACGTTGCAGTAAGTAAAAAAATAAAAACAAACAAAGGAATTGATATTGTGATGGCAATAGATGTTTCTGCCAGTATGTTGGCTAAAGATTTAAAACCAAACAGACTAGAAGCGTTAAAAAAAGTGGCTACAGATTTTGTAAATCGAAGACCAAACGACAGAATTGGTATTGTGGTGTATGCAGGTGAAAGTTTTACACAAACACCAATTACAAGTGACAAAGGAATTGTAAAAAGAACGATTTCAGAAATTAAATGGGGGCAGTTAGAAGGCGGAACCGCAATTGGTATGGGATTAGGCTCTTCTGTAAATAGATTAAAGGACAGTAAAGCCAAAAGCAAAGTCATTATTTTATTGACAGATGGCGTTAATAATTCTGGTTTTATTGATCCAAAGACCGCTACAGAATTAGCGAAAGGGTTAAATATTAAAGTATATACAATTGGAATTGGAACGAACGGAATGGCAGATTTCCCAACAAGAAAAGACCCAACAACAGGACGGTTAATATTTACCAAACAACAAGTAGAGATTGATGAAGATTTGTTAAAATTTATCGCAGCAGAAACTGAAGGAAAGTACTTTAGAGCTACTGACAACAATAAGTTAAAAGCAATTTACGACGAGATTAATAAACTAGAAAAAACGAAGATTGAAGAGTTTAAATATTACAATTATCACGAATTGTATAGAGCTTTAGTTTTAATGGCTCTCGGTTTATTATTCGTAGAATACACTTTAAAAAACACGGTATTTAAAAGTTTTATATAAACATGTTATATCAAATAGAAGAACCCATATATTTTTATCTATTCACGATTATTCCAGTAATAATTGTAGTATTTCTATTGGCTTTTTGGTGGAAAAAAAGAACACAAAAAAAATTCATATCTACTGCATTACTAGAAAAATTAGCACCAAATAGATCTACTTTTAAATCAGTTTTGAAACTGGTCTTTTTAGTTATCGGAATTAGTTTTTTAGTTATTTCATTGGTGAACCCCAAAATGGGAACAAAACTAAAAACTGTAAAACGAGAAGGTGTAGATGTTGTGTTTGCTTTGGATGTCTCAAAGAGTATGCTCGCAGAAGATATTGCCCCGAACAGATTAGAAAAAGCAAAACAAATTATCACTAAAATTATTGACAAGTTAGGAAGTGACAGGGTTGGAATTATAATTTATGCTGGTAATTCATATCCGCTATTACCAATTACAACCGATCATGCAGCTGCTAAAATGTTTTTACAAAATGCCGGTCCAGATATGGTTTCTAGTCAAGGAACAGCAATTAATGAAGCCTTAAACCTAGCAAAAACATATTATAATAATGATGAACAAACCAATCGGTTTTTAATCATTATCTCTGATGGTGAAGATCACCAAGAAGAAACCAAACAAGTGGCACAAGAAATGTCTAAAGAAGGTGTAAAAGTGTATACCATTGGTGTTGGAACAGAGAAAGGCGCCCCGATTCCAATTAAAGTAAACGGATCGTTATTAGGCTATAAAAAAGACAGGAAAGGTGAAACTGTCATCACACAAAGAAAACCTGCCGTCTTAGAAGCTGTAGCGAACGCCGCTGGCGGAAGATATATAGACGGAAACAAAACAAAGAAACCCGTTGACTTTATTGAAGAATTAATTGCAAACGCACAAAAAAACGAGTTTGAAACAAAACAATTTTCTGATTACAAAGATCAATTTCAATGGTTTATTGGATTTGGAATAGTATTCCTTTTAATTGATGTTTTCTTTTTAGACAAGAAAACAAAATGGGTTAAGAAAATTGACCTATTTAACGAACAATAAGTATACGATTATGAAAATTAATTATTCATTTTTACTGGTATTGCTGTTTTTCACATCGCTGTTAACGGCTCAAGAAGTGAAGGACTCTATCACTTTGCAAAGAGAGGCCAGAAGTTTAGTAAGAGAAGGAAACGAGTTATATAAACAAGAAAAATACACCGACGCTAGCGTCTCATTTAAAAAAGCATTAGAAAAAAACTCGAGCTATAAAAAAGCGAGTTATAATTTAGGAAACGCACTGTATCAACAAAATAATTTTAAAGAAGCATTGCCACAATATGAGGTATCCGCAAAAGATTCTAAAGATAAAAATAGCAGATCAGAAGCTTTTCATAATATTGGAAATACTGCCATGGAGCAAAAACAATATCAACAAGCTGTAGATGCGTATAAAAATTCTCTAAGAAACAACCCTAACGACGATGAAACACGCTATAACTTAGCCGTTGCTCAAAAAGAATTAAAAAAGCAAAAGGAGAAAGAGAACAAAGATAAAAAGAAGGACAAAGACAAGAAAAAGGACAACAAAGACAAGAAAGAAAACAAAGATAAAAAAGGAGACAAGGAAAAGAAAGACGATAAGGGAGACGAGAAAAAAGATAACAAAGAAAAAGACGACAAGAAAAAGGATAAAAAGGACGGAGACAACGATAAAAAAGACAAGAAAAACCCTAAAAATAATAAAGATCAGAAAAACAAGCCAAAGCCTAAAAAGGGTACTATGACAGCTCAACAAATTAAACAGTTATTAGAAAGTTTAAACAATGAGGAAAAGAAAACCCAAAAGAAAATGAACATTAAAAAATCTAAAGGCAAAAAGGTAAAACAAGAAAAAGATTGGTAATCGTATCGTTTTTGATATTGTAAAAAAGACAGTATTTTTCACCTCATAAAAAATGAAAAACAAAGTAGCATACATATTTATTTTCTTGAGTCTTATAACTCAAGCTATTGTTGCTCAAGTAGAATTTAAAACTACTGTGAGCAAAAGTAAGCTGGGTGTAAACCAAAGTTTCAGAATTATTTTTTCTATCAACAAGCAAGGCGCTGACAATTTTACGCCTCCTAGCTTTAAAAACTTTAGAATTGTTTCTGGCCCAAGTCAGTCTGTAAATCAATCTTGGATAAATGGGAAAGTAAGCTTCTCACAATCTTATACTTATATCATTCGTCCAAAATCTATTGGAACTTATACTATACCAAGTGCAATCATTCAGTTTAATGGCAAACCATTAAAGTCTAATGCTGTTAAAATAAACGTACTAAAGGAAGTCGCAATTCCAAAAAACCTAAACGACCCTGAATATATAGCCAGTCAAAACGTACATTTAGTAGCAGAGATCTCTAAATCTAAACCTTTTGTTGGTGAAGGGATATATGTTGAGTACAAATTATATGTAAGTGAAAATATTGCCGTAAGAGATTTTTCTGTAACAGAAAGCCCTCAATATATAGGCTTTTGGAATCAAGATATAAAGATTAACAACCTACAGATAAAAAACGGGGTTTATAATGGTGAAAACTACAGGTATATTGTATTAAAAAAAGCATTATTAATTCCAACGAAATCTGGAAAGCTCGTGATTGAGCCAATGAAAATGGACATCTTAATTGGTGTACCAACCGGGAGAGGAGATTTCTTTGGAAACCCAATTACTAGAAACTTAACGAAGGCTTTTTCATCTCCAAAAAGAAATATAAGTGTCAAAGAATTACCCCTAGAAGGCAAGCCAGAAAACTTTACGGGTGCTGTTGGTGATTATGATTTTAAAATTACTTCAAGTAGAAATGATTTAAAAGCAAACGAATCTTCACAGATTAAAGTTGCAGTAATAGGGAAAGGAAACTTAAAACTTTTTGAAATACCGAAAATAGAAACGCCAAAAGAATTAGAAATATTTACCCCTGAACATAAGGAAAAAATAAGAACTACTTTAACCGGCTTACGCGGATCAATTTATGATATATATACAATTGTTCCTCAATTTAAAGGAAAGTATAAAATACCCAAAGTTTCATTTTCATACTTTAGTTTGAAGGAAAAGAAATACAAAACAATCACTACAGAAGATCTATTTGTAACTGTTTTAGAAGGGAAAGAAATTGCTCCTACCACAAATAATAATGTTAAAAAAGAAGTTTACATAACAGGCAGTAATTTTCGATACATTCAAACGAAATCTACTTTTAAACCAGTCATTGAAGAAGACTTCTTTACATCGAATCAGTTTTATATTTTACTACTATTACCATTAATAGCGATTCCAATCGGAATCATCATTTATAATAAATCTGCAGAAAGAAATAGTGACCTTGTAGGTGTAAAACAACGAAAAGCAGATCGATTGGCTAAAAAATATTTATCCGAAGCTAAAAAGCAACTTGGTAATAAAGAAGGGTTTTATATCGCATTGGAAAAGGCTTTGCACAATTACTTAAAAGCCAAATTACAGATAGAAACATCAGATATAAGTAAAGATAAAATTACTAAAATATTACAATCAAAAAATGTTGATAACAACGACATCAAAGAATTTACTAATGTCTTAAACGATTGTGATTTCGCCAGATACACC
>JAESTN010000007.1 GCA_016763595.1 Flavobacteriaceae bacterium
AATGGTTCTGTGGATATTGTTATTGGAACACATCAATTGACAAATAAACGTATCAACTTTAAAGATTTGGGGCTACTTATTATTGATGAAGAACAAAAATTTGGCGTTGCTGTAAAAGATAAATTAAAAACCATAAAAGAGAATGTAGACACCTTAACATTAACTGCTACTCCAATACCCAGAACGCTGCAATTTAGCTTAATGGCAGCGAGAGATTTATCTGTTATTAATACGGCTCCTCCAAACAGACATCCTATTGAAACGAATGTAATTCGTTTTTCTGAAGAAACCATTAGAGATGCTATTTCTTATGAAATTTCTAGAGGTGGACAAGTCTTTTTTATTCACAATAGAATCGAAAATATCAAGGAAGTAGCTGGCCTTTTACAACGTTTACTTCCAAGTGCAAAAATCGGCATTGGTCACGGACAAATGGAAGGTAAAAAACTGGAAGAATTGATGCTTGGTTTTATGAATAACGAATTTGACGTGTTGGTTTCGACTACCATTGTTGAAAGTGGTTTGGATGTACCAAATGCCAATACCATTTTCATCAATAACGCCAATAATTTTGGCTTGTCTGACTTACATCAAATGCGTGGGCGTGTAGGTAGGTCTAACAAAAAAGCCTTCTGCTATTTTATAACTCCGCCATATCATATGATAACTGATGAAGCTAGAAAACGTATTGAAGCGCTGGTCTTATTTTCTGATTTAGGAAGTGGATTGAATATCGCTATGAAAGATTTAGAAATTCGGGGTGCTGGAGATTTACTAGGTGGCGAACAAAGTGGGTTTATCAATGACATTGGTTTTGATACCTATCAAAAAATACTGAGTGAAGCGATTGAAGAATTGAAAGAAAATGAATTTAAAGAACTCTTTCCTTCCGATACTTCTGCGCCAAAAGACTTTGTAAAAGAAGTGCAAATTGACACGGATTTTGAAATATTATTTCCTGACGATTATGTGAATTCGATTACAGAAAGATTGAATTTATACAATGAGTTAGCGAGCTTAACTCAAGAGGCAGAATTGATTCAGTTTGAAACGCGATTGATTGACCGTTTTGGAGAACTTCCTATTCAAGTAGTAGATTTATTAGACAGTGTCCGCATTAAGTGGCTTGCAAAAAAGCTTGGTTTGGAAAAAATTATTTTAAAGAAAAAACGAATGATTGGGTATTTTGTATCCGACCAACAAAGTGCTTTTTATCAAACAGAAAATTTCACAAACATGTTAAAACATGTACAACAAAACAGTAAAAATTGCGTGATGAAAGAAAAGGAAACTAAAAACGGATTGCGCCTATTAATTACCTTTATTCATATCGATTCTGTTTCTAAAGCATTAAATATTTTGAAAAAAATATAATATGGCATCTATTTTTGGTCACGCAATAACAACTATAGCAATTGGAAAAAGTTTTCCAAAATCTATTATTCGTTGGAAATTTTGGCTTCTAGGAATCGGCTGTTCCATAGTACCAGATGCAGATGTTATTGGCTTTAGTTTTGGTATTAAATACAATAGTTTTTGGGGACACAGAGGTTTTTCTCATTCCTTGCTTTTTGCACTACTCTTAGGAGTTGTAATTACAATACTTTTTTATTCAAAAGACCTAAAAAGAAAAAAAACGATTACGTACATTTTATTTTTTACGCTGTGCACTGCTTCACATGGAATACTAGATGCTATGACATCCGGTGGATTGGGAGTTGCTTTTTTTTCTCCTTTTGAAGATACACGCCATTTTTTTTATTGGAGACCAATTCAAGTTTCTCCTATTGGAATTGAACGCTTTTTTAGCGAAAGAGGATTCAGCGTATTAAAAAGTGAATTCGTTTGGATTGCGCTCCCAAGTTTAATTTATATTTTATCTTTATTTGTTGCTAGAAAAGTGAACTCAAAAAAGAAATTAGAAAAATGAAAAACACACACTTAAAACATATTTTTGAATTATTATTAGCCACGCTTTTTATAAGTACTTCTGGAGTTTTAGGAAAGTATATAGAAATGCCTCCACCAGTAATTGTTTGGTGGCGCGCTTCTTTGGCAATGGTATTTTTATTTGTGTATTGTAAATACAAAAACATCAATCTTAAAATTACTTCTGGTAAAGATGTTGTTACTTTTATAATAGGTGCAATTTTTATGGCGGCACATTGGATCACCTATTTTTATGCGTTAAAACTTTCTAATGTTGCTTTAGGAATGCTGTCTTTATATACCTTTCCGGTTATTACCGCCTTGTTAGAACCTGTATTTATGAAGACAAGATTCAACCCAATACACATTGTTTTAGGGATTATTGTTTTACTCGGAATCTATATTTTAGCTCCTGAATTTAATTTAGAGAGTTCACATGTACAAGGAATTGGACTAGGGTTAATTTCTGCACTCTGTTATTCGTTGCGAATATTAATTATGAAACAACATATTGCAAAATACAATGGCACCATGTTAATGTTTTATCAAGTGCTACTGATTACCATTTTATTGATTCCTACGTTGTTTTTAATGGATACTTCTAGCATAGAAACTCAATACCCTTATGTATTGTTATTGGCCTTCTTAACGACCGCAATTGGACATACATTAATGGTTCAAAAATTCAAGTACTTTTCCGTTTCAACGGCCAGTATTATTAGTAGTATTCAACCCATATTTGGAATCATTTTAGCCTTCTTTTTCTTAAGTGAAATTCCGACATTGAAAACCTTCTTTGGTGGTTTATTGATTTTATCTACTGTGATTATTGAGAGTGTTCGGTCAAAGAAGAAACCTTAGTCTGTACTAATGTCTAAATAATTACGCTTCACAAAAACTAAAATGGTCTCTAAGATTTCTCCCATGTTTTTGCATTTTTTAAAAGCAATATCATTGGTGAAATTGTACACTTCATTTTTTAGTCTTTCAATATTTTTATCAAAAGAAATAACATCATTTTTCATGCAATCTATTAAGTCAGTAATTCTGTCATAAGAACTAATCATACGTTTTGCTATAATAGATCGTTCTTCAACTTTATATTGCTCAATTGATGTTGGCAATAACTTTTTTATGACCATATCTACCATTTTAAAATTCTCTTTAAAATATTGAAGATTGTACACTTTTAGTTTTCCTTCAAAAGATTGTTGATCAAAATCTATGGCCCTAATTTTATATACAACCTGATCAAAATCATGGGTAGGCACAATCACATAATTATAAGAACGCATATCTCCCAACAAACGAATCATACAACGCTCATTAAATTTTACAAACTCTTTTGCTATTTGGGCTTTTTCTGGTTCTGTACAATTTGGTAACATTTCTTTAATAAATACATCTCCAGGAATTCCTGTAATGTGTTCTTCTATCAACGTATTCTTATACACTAAAAAGTTTAGATGATCAGGAGATAAAATATGCTCTAATTCCAACCCATACACACGAGAGGCATCTGT
>JAESTN010000107.1 GCA_016763595.1 Flavobacteriaceae bacterium
CACAAACCCTAGTATTTACTAGGGTTTTCTTTTGATACCCAACAAATTGGATTTTGTTTTTTTATCCCACAAAAAAATACAGCAGCAACTACAATAAAGAAATTAGAACGTCGTTTTTAGAAACGTTTTAAATGCAAAAAAAGAACATGAAGTCGGCTGCAATTGGTACGGCTTTTGCAACCCACCTTTTTCAAAAATAATGCTACGTAGAATAGGAACAATAAACAGATAAAAAAAATAAGAAAAACGCATTCGTACTCCCTAAACAATACCTAAAAAATAACTTTGCAAACCGCTTTTGTATTCGGTTTAGCACACAAATCATCGCGATTGTAGCCGTCCTCCTATTTTTGGGATGTTCAAAAGATGATCCTCCAGCCGAGGTTGCTACTGTAGTTACCACAGAAGTATCAGACATCACCTTTAACACAGCCACGTTTACAGGTGAAATCACCGAAAATGGTGGTAGTGAAATCCTTAGCAGAGGTGCTTGTTGGAGTGTAACCGAAAACCCAACCATTGACAACAACAAAACAGTAGAAGACACGGGAATTGGCGTTTTCACAAGTGCATTGACCAATTTATTGCCAGATACCACCTATTACCTAAGAGCTTATGCTACGAATAGTGTGGGAACTTCGTATGGCGCACAAATAGAATTCACCACCCATTCAACTCCCATAGAACTGCCTACCATTACAAGTACAGCAGTAGTAACAATAACGCACAATACAGCAAACAGTGGCGGAAATGTAACCGACAATGGCGGAGCTGTACTTTTAGCAAAAGGGGTTTGCTGGAGTCTTGCAATGAACCCAACGACAACAGCTGCTAAAACCACAGACGGAACAGCGACTGGAGCTTTTGTAAGTTCGTTAACCAATTTACTGCCGAGTACCACCTATTACCTTAGAGCCTATGCAACCAATAGTGTCGGAACTGCCTATGGAGCACAAATCGAATTCACAACGATTGCAGCGCCCATTGTATTGCCAACAATTAGCAGTACGGCCCTTTCAACAATAAGCACTAAAACGGCACAAAGTGGAGGAGACATTACCGCAAATGGTGGATCTGCAATTTTAGAAAAAGGCGTTTGTTGGAGTTTGGCTACTGCACCAACCACTGCAGATGCAAAAACATTAAACGGAACCGGTATTGGAAGTTTTACAAGTGACATCACCAATTTAACGCCCAATACCACCTATTACCTTAGAGCCTATGCTACCAATAGTGTCGGAACTGCCTATGGGGAAGAACTTGAGTTTACAACTGCCTTGGACAACATATTTACAGGGAATGTGTATTTAAAAAATCAGCAAGAAGTAAATGAATTTGGAGCGCATGGATATACCCAAGTTACGGGAGATTTACATGTAGAGCCAGCAATTCCTACCGCTTTTTCAAACCTGAATGGTTTAAGTACACTTACCAGTATTGGAGGTGCTTTGTACCTTTCAAAAACCAAGGGCTTGCCGAATTTTTCTGCAATGAAGAACTTGGTTTCTGTTGGAGGTGATGTAAACATAACGCACAACCAAGGCCTCACCAGTATTGGTTTAGAAGGACTTACTACAGTTGGTGGAAACATGAGTATTATTTTAAATGAAGATCTACTCAATTTAAATGGCTTAGAAAAACTGGTTGCCAATGGCGGTAAACCAAACCTAACCATTTGGAACAATGCAAAATTGACTAATTTTTGTGGCTTAAAACCATTGTTGTCTAATTTCAACGGGATCCTAAGTGTATTGAATAATGGGTACAATCCTACCAAACAAGATATTGTTACTGGAACCTGTAGTCAATAATAAATAAACTGCTAATTCATAGCATTTAACATAACATTAGTAGAAGCTGTTAAAGATTTGGTAACAATATCTTAAAACGGCTTTTACTCTTTTTAGCATGGTTACTTTTGGCAAAAATCAACTTAAAACCAATGTTAAAAACACTTACAAAACTTGCAGCAATCTTATTTGTTGTACTTGTACAAGCACAGCAAAAACCCATCACAGCAACCTTAGGAACAGAATACAAAATGACTTCTTCTGTATTAAAAGAAGAGCGCACCTTGTATATTCACACGCCAGCAGGCTATGCAGAATCTGACAAGAAATACAATGTTGTCTATGTATTAGACGGAGACAATCATTTTAACCATGCCATAAACGCAGCAACTTTATTATCAGAAAACGGAAGAATGCCCGCAAGTATTATTGTTGCCATTCCCAACAACCGCGGAACCCGAGGTAGAGATTTAGGACGCAGCAAAGACAATTTTAAAAAGTACATTAAAGAAGAAGTGCTTCCCTTTGTGGCTAAAAACTACCGCACGTCAACACACAAAACAATATTTGGCCATTCTATGGCAGGTGCATTTGTATTGAATTATCTGGCAACAGAACCAAGCCTGTTTGACAATTATATTTCTGCGAGTCCTGTGGTACAAATAAACAATTCAGAGTTGTTGGAGCAATTCGCTACCCTATTCAAAAACAACAAAACGCTTTCAAAACCCTTGTACTTTACCTTAACAGGTGTTGCAGCAGAAGGACAACGTGCAACAGATGCGATGAATAAGTTTGTGGCTTTATTAGAAAAAGAAGCGCCAAAAAGCTTTCGGTGGAAATATGATTTTATCGAAAATCAGATTCACATGACCACGCCCTATTTAACCATGTACAAAGGATTTACAGAAGTTTTTCACGACTACCAAGCGCCAAGTTACAGCAGTTTTAAAGACTATACAGATCGCGGTGGAATGGCACAATTAAAAAGCTATTATACAAAAAGAGCGGCAACCTACGGAGCAGAAAATGTGATTGCAGAAAACACCTTGAACCGTTTGGCAACGGTATTGATCAGAGATAAACAAGAAACGTTGGCCATCAAATTATTGGTTTTAAATACAAAAAACCACCCAACTTCTATGGGCGCTTTAAATGGATTGGCAAGAGTCTATGGGCGTTTAAAACAAACTGAAAATGCTAAAAAGACCTATCAAGCTGCCATAACCTTAGCAGAAAAACAAGGGTCTCCAAATTCAGCTTATTTTAAAAGACAATTAAAGCGTTTGGAAGAAACTAAAAAATAAGGGTTGTTTACAAAAAATAAAAATCAATGCTCATCTGAGCATTGATTTTTTCTCTATTGCCTATTGCCTTTCGTCTAGTCTCTAGTCTCTCTATTCTCTTTTGTCTAGTCCCTTTTGCCTAATTGCCTTTTACACTTTGCAACTTTGAACCTCTGCAACTTTGAAACTCCATTCAAAACTAAACACTCAAAATTCACAACTCAAAACTTCTTACTTCTTACTTCTTACTTCTCTTCTCTCTTTTGCCTTTTGCCTTTTGCCTTTTGC
>JAESTN010000108.1 GCA_016763595.1 Flavobacteriaceae bacterium
AAAGCTGTAGTAAAAAATGGTGGGCAAGAAATGGCAGAAGGGATTAATTCTGGAATAACCTACTTAATGATCTTTCCTTATTTGTTAGTTGGTTTTTTGGGGTATGTATTATTTAGATATAAGAAGAAAGCTAAAAATTAGCAGTTCAGTAAAAAATTAATTGTAACATATTCTACTTTTATTCGTCATATAAGCAATGTCAAATAAAATTGTGTTCGGAAATCATTAATAGTGTTCAAAAACAAACACTAGTTTGTGTTTTTAAAATAGGTAAACAGCACGTATATAGCTATTTGTGATTTTATTTATTTTGGCGCGACAATTGTATTATAATAAAAAGAGTGAATAAGAACTAACAAAACATTATTAATGAAAACAAAAATTTTAGCAATTATCGCATTAATTGCTTTTTCTTTCTCAGGGGTTTCTCAAAAAAAATGGGATTTAAAAGAAGCAGTTGACCATGCTTTAAAAAATAATATTACGATAAAACAGAATGCTTTAAATTTAGAATCTTTACAACAAGATGTTGTTGGGGCTAAAGCAAATTTTCTTCCAAATTTAAATGCGTCATCAACTGTTGGAAACCTAAGGTTTGGATCTACTATTGACCCAGTAACTAATGGGCGTATATCATCAACAAACTTTAGTTCTTCATATAATATTAGTAGTGGAATTACAGTGTTTAATGGGTTTAGATTATTAAATTCGTATAAAAATGCACAGCTAGGTGTTGTTAAGAGTAAATTAGAGTTAAGTAAAATTCAAGATGATGTTGCCTTAAACGTTGTGAATTCTTATTTAAATATTTTGTTTGCAAAAGAAAATTTAATTGTCGCGAAAGTACAAGCAGAAATTAGTAAGAAACAGATTGAAGTTGTGAAAAATCAAGTTGATGCTGGTTCCAAACCAAGAGGAGAGTTGTTAAATTCTAAATCTACGTATGCTAATGATGTGCAGAATGTAATTTCATTAGAAAACACCTTAAATTTAGCACTGCTACAATTGGCCCAATTGTTACAGGTAGATCCTAACAACTTTGATGTTGCAACGATAGATGTTGGAGCACCTTCAGTTGCTTTAATGTTTCAGAGTCCTGATGCTGTTTATAATAAAGCAGTTAAAAATAGACCAGAAATATTATCAGCAAAAATTGGAATCAAACAAGCAGATATTAGTATAGATATTGCTAAGAGTGGGTTTTTGCCAACCTTATCAGCATCTGCAAGTGCAGGAACAAATTTTAGTCACAGATACACCATTTTTCAAGGTTCAAGAGGAAATGACTATTTCTTCAAACAATTAAATGATAACTTTGGGTATGGTATAGGAATGTCTTTAAGCATTCCAATTTTTAATAGATACCAGAATAAGGTAAATGTTAATAAATCTATTATCAATAAAGAGAGAAGTGAATTAAGCCTAGAAAGTGCTAAATTAAACTTGCAACAAATTATACAGAGAGCATTTTTAGATGCAAAAGCTGCATTAAAAAGTTATGAAGCAGCTAAAACTTCATTAGAGGCTCAGCAAGAAGCGTATAAAAATGCACAAGAAAGATATAACTTTGGGGCGATGACTTTGTTTGAATTTGATCAAGTTAGAAACCGTTTGGTAAATGCAGAATCTACTTTAATTAGATCTAAATTTGATTATGTCTTTAAATCTAAAGTATTAAAATTTTATTATGGTGAATCTATATTAGATTAATACTGAAAATAAAAAACACAAAAAAAACTCCTAGTATACATACTAGGAGTTTTTTTGTATTCTGAATTCACTCGTTTAAGCATCAAAATTATTTTTAACAATGCGTTTCACTTTCTTAGTAAGTGTTCCCATTGCTCTATAGCTTGTGTGTTCTAAAATAATAATCACTAAATCATTAGGGTATTGAGAAATGCCTGTACTAAACCCATTCCATTTTCCAAAATGGTAAATTACTTTTTCATCTGTTTTGGTGTCTATTCTAAACCCAAAACCATAAGGCACTTTCCTGCCATATTTAGTTTCACCTTTTGTATACATCTGTTCTAGAGATGTCTTAGATATTATTTTACCCGCATTCAAACCATGTATCCATTTAAACAAATCTTCATTTGTTGCATATATATTTTTATCTCCAACAACGGCATCATTTACGGTGCCTCCAATTTTTAGATGTCTCCAGCCCCTATACAATCGATAGCCGCTAAGTTGATTTTCTTTTATTGGATTGTTTTTATAACTATATACAAAAGAATTACTCATTTGTAAAGGATCAAAAATGTTTGTCTGAACAAAATCAGAAAAACTCTTTTTTGAAATATTTTCAACGATAGATGCTAAGACAAAATAGCCTGTATTAGAATAATCAAATCGTCTTCCAGGATAAAAAAACATGGAAGCTGTACTACTTGTTTCTATAAAATGCATCATTTCTGCATTATTGGGAGGATGCTTTTCTTTCCATTCATGCTCTGCAACCCAAAAGTATTTTGGAAGTCCAGAAGTGTGGTTTAACAAATGCTTAATGGTGATGTTTTTAAACGGGAAATTTGGGTAGTATTTAGTTACAGTATCAGTTAACTTTAGTAAATTTCTTTCTACCAACATTAAAATTGAAGCAGCTGTAAATTGTTTGCTTACAGAAGCCAATTGGTATACAGATTCTTTGTTTAATGACTTTCTTTTTCTGAAATCAGCAGTTCCAACTTGATTATGATACACAATTTTCCCTTTTTGTGCAACCAGAATAGAACCATGAAAATCATGTCTTTTGTTGATTCTCTTTAATAAAGAGTCTAATTTTTTCTTGACATCTTTTGTTTTGGAATCTGAATATGATTTTATTGATATAATAGAGTCTTTAACAGTAATTGAGTCTTTTTCTATCTGTCTAGTAGCTGTTTTAATTTCAAGTTTATCAGGCTTTGAAGTAAGGATGAAGCTGCTTAATACAACAATAAAAAGGAGGATAAAATATTTTAGGGAACTTTTCAAAATGTATATATAACTTATTGAATTTTGCCTAAAAATAACACGCTTAAAGTATAAATCAAAGAAATTTAATGATTTTAACTTATAAACCTAAAGTTTATGTTTTAGTTGAAGCATAATGTATCTTTGCAAAAAGAATTAGATTGA
>JAESTN010000109.1 GCA_016763595.1 Flavobacteriaceae bacterium
ACTCATACTCAAATTCCTTTTTTTTGGGTTTAATAATAATTGCTCCGTAAACACCCCGCTGTTCCTGTAAACCTGTATGTGAGTGATACCAATAGGTTCCTGATTGTTTTACTGGAAATTCAAATTTGTGTGTTTTACCTGGACCAATTGGTGGTGAATTTAAATATGGAACACCATCTTGAAAATTGGGTAGAATTAAACCATGCCAATGTACCGATGTTTCTACTTTCATGTTATTGGTCACATAAATAACAGCATTTTGTCCTTCTGTGAAAATTAACGTTGGTGCAGGAATGGAGTTATTTACCGCCATGGCTTCAACTTCTTTTCCCGTAAAGTTTACCATTTTTTCATCTATGGTAACTCTATAGGTAACCATGTTACCCACAACTTCGGGCCTTAGTTTTTTCTGTGCGAATGCAGTTAGTGAAAAGAAAAATAGGGCAATGTATAAAATTGTTATTTTCATAATTAATTGTTTTTACGCAACAAATTTCTGACGATAACTCAATATTATTGTGCACAATTATGGCTAAATTGTACCAAGCATTTTTCTTTTTCTAAAATTTATAAATTGCATTGGTCTTCGTCTGGTTACTTGATTTATATTTATTTATCTGTAATTACTTTTATTCAGTGATTACAAATCCTATTTTTATATAGTGTATGTGTTTCGTTGAACCATACCAATAGGCAATCTAAAGATACTACCTTTTTAGTTGTGTGTTGCTATAGAATCCATTCCACATGCACAGTACCCTCCTATTTTATCCTAGCATAAAAACGGTCCCAATCACCACACCACTGAATCATTTCTAACATGGTTTCCAAGATTTTTTTACCGTTCTATTTTGCTTGGTTTTTTTTTACTGGCAATTAGCATGTATATTTATACACGAACAAAAATCAATCTATGAAACCGTCAAATCCACTTGTATCTGTTTTACTGTTTATTTCAATAATTTTCACGAATACAACCTATGCACAGAAAATACAGGAAGCACTAACAAAGCAAGAACAAGAAATTACCATCGATGCTATTAGCAATAAACTTCAAACTACCTATGTGTTTCCAGAAGTAGCAAAGGAAATGTCCAATTTGATGCATAAAAATTTTAAAAACGGAGATTACAATGCCTTTAAAAAGCCACATGATTTTGCGAATCAATTAACTACCGATTTGGTATCTGTTAGCAATGACAAGCACATAAGAGTTACCCATACTCCTATTGTAAAAGCTCCTCGAAGGACGAAACGCAGGCCTCAAGACAGTTTAACGACTGTCAATCAATATCTCAATGGTTTAAAACGTGATAATTTTGGTTTTAAAGAATTAAAAATACTTGATGGGAATATAGGATACTTAGATTTAAGAAGCTTTTCAGATGCCAGATATGGAGAACTTACGGCGGTATCTGCTATGAATTTTCTAAGCAATAGCGATGCCATTATTATCGATTTAAGAAAGAATGGTGGTGGGAATCCAAATATGATTCAGCTACTAACAAGTTATTTATATGGCAGTACCCCTATACATCTAAATACATTTTATTGGAGACCAACAGATAGCCATTCTGAAACGTGGACCTTATCAACCGTTAAAGGAGAGCGAAGTCCAGACACACCTGTATACATATTAACGAGTAATCGTACGTTTTCTGCTGCAGAAGAATTTAGTTACAATTTAAAACATCTAAACAGAGCGGTATTAATAGGAGAAACTACAGGAGGTGGTGCACATCCCGGTGGTCCTGTAAAAGCGACAGAAAAATTCACAATTTGGGTTCCTTCTGGCAGAGCGATAAATCCAATCACAAAAACAAATTGGGAAGGAACTGGTGTTACTCCACATATAAACGTCTCTTCTGATAAAGCGCTTGAGACCGCACAAATTAAAGCGATTGAATCGTTAATGCATACCACAAAAGACTCCAAGAAACTTGCCTATTATCGTTGGGAATTAACCTCTCTAAAATCACGATTAAACCCAATAGATATAGAAAAGAGTACTATTAAAAGGTATCTAGGGCGTTACAATCAAAGACATATTACTACAGAGAAGAACAAGCTCTTTTACCAAAATGGTAAGGGCAAAAAATATGAGCTCATTCCATTGGGGAAAAAGGTATTTGCATTGAAAGGATGGTCAGCATTTAGACTGCGGTTTATTATGGAAAAAGAATCGATACTAGAATTAGAAATTTATTCGAATACTGGATATTCAAATAGCATTGGCAAGACCAGTAATTAAAGCAATTTTTCTGCTTTGTGAATTCGCTACTTTTATTTATGAGGTTTCTCGTAACTTATAGTTTTCGCTGTCGAAATGACAACAAAAGAGCTTTGGAACTTCATCGCTTTGTCGCTTATATAAATTAAAAATAAAATGTGTTAAACTAAGGGAATTGCATGTAGAATACCTATTTTTAGCATGAATTAAAAGTCTAAATATGAATACTGATAGACTTTCTTTGAAAACTGCCCAATCATGAAAATTGAACACTTTTTATACGATTATTTAATAAGTACTGGAATGGCTGAAAATACTGCCAAGTATTTAAACATGTTCGCTTTATTAGCAGTGCTGATACTCATTGCGTTCTTGATTGATTATATAATTCGGAAAATTATAGTGGAATTTTTCACACGTATTTCTGCGACTACAAAAACCAATTTCGATGATTTATTGGTAAAGAACCAGGCACCGAGAAATATTGCTCATATCGTTCCATTATTTGTTGCATTAGAACTTATTCCGATCGTTTTTGTTGACTTTGAATATTTTGAAAATCTGATAAAAAAAGGATTACAGGCATTTACAATACTCCTGATACTTTGGATTGTACGGAGCCTTTTAAACACCCTTAAAGATTACTTTAAAACCTTACCACGCTTAAAAGACAAGCCTATTGACAGTTATATTCAGGTATTTATGATATTTGCTTGGGTACTTGGCCTATTGTCTGCTTTTGCGATTATTACCGGCATAGAATTTATTAAATTCATTACCACTATTGGTGCAGCCTCGGCGGTTATTATTTTGGTGTTTAAAGATACCATTCTAGGTTTTGTTGCCAGTATCCAAGTTTCTGTAAATGACATGGTACGGATTGGTGACTGGATAACCTTTGAAAAATATGGTGCTGACGGTGATGTTACTGAGATCAATCTATCTACTGTAAAAGTTCAGAACTTTGATAAAACCATCACAACAATTCCAACCTATGCTTTAATTTCTGATTCGTTTAAAAACTGGAGAGGTATGGAAAACTCTGGTGGAAGGCGTATGAAAAGAGCGTTAAATATTAAATTAGATAGCATACATTATTTATCTAAAGATGAAGTAGATACCTTGAAAAATATTCATTCGATTAGCGCCTATTTAGAAAGTCGTCAATCGGATATAGATGCCTTTAATACAAATCATAACATCAATAAAGAGCTACTGCTAAATGGTAGAAACCTTACAAATATTGGTGTGTTTAGAAAGTATATTGAAACCTATATTGAAACACATTCTGGAACCAATAAAGAGATGATGATTATGGTGCGCCAGTTAGCGCCAGGCACGCAAGGAATTCCTTTAGAAATTTATGCGTTTAGTAGTGATAAACGTTGGCAAAACTACGAATATATCATGGCAGATATATTTGATCATGTCATTGCTGCTGTACCTTATTTTAATTTGGAAATTTTTGAGTTGCCAAGTAATTCAAGTTTTATCGATTCAAAAAAATAGTACCTAAATAAACATAGGTATGTATGCAAATATCCATCAGTAGTACTGATGGATATTTTTACTTATTCACAGAAAAAATTTCTTTTAACTGTTTTACCATATTGCCATTTCCAGACAAGCTTATCTCCCCGATTTTATCAGCGATTTTTTCTACATACTCCATTTCTTTTAACTTAAACAACATTTCATTGTCTTCCATTAACTTGGCCGTATTTAACAAACTTCTTGTAGAAGCCGTTTCTTCTCTTCTGGTAATAATATTGGCTTGCGCTCTTTTTTGTGCTATCAAAACTTGATTCATGATTTCTTTCATGTCTCCAGTTAAAATAACATCTCTTATTCCGCAGTTAATTACTTTAACCCCTAATTGATCTGTATTTTTAGCTACTTGTTCAAATACTGCAGTTGCAATATTTTCTTTATTCTCTAATAATTCATCTAATGTATATCTACCAACATAGGTTCTTAATGCCAATTGCATTAAAATATATAATTG
>JAESTN010000110.1 GCA_016763595.1 Flavobacteriaceae bacterium
CAATCTAAACAACAAATTTCTGTGAACTTAACATCGGGAGTATATATTGTGCATTTAATAGATTCTAATAATAAGAAAGCAACCAGCAAGGTTATTATTAAATAATATATACGAGTATATATAAAAAAAGGGCTGTTTATAAACAGTCCTTTTTTTATTGAAGTTTTTTTATCTTTTGTAAAATTGATTCAGAATCTATCTTGGCAATTTTATGCAGTTCATCTACTGTTCCTTGGTGAATAAATTCATCCGGAATTCCTAGTATTGATATGTTGTTTTTGTAGTTGTTTTTTGAAGCAAATTCTAAAATACTACTCCCCAACCCTCCTTTTATGGTACCATCTTCAACAGTAATTATTTTTGAGTGTGAAGTAAATATTATATGTAATAATTCTTCATCTAAAGGTTTTAAAAAACGCATGTCATAATGAGAAACACCTTCATTTAGAATTGCTTTAGTTACATTTTTAGAAATACTTCCAATGGATAAAACAGCAATAGCCTTTCCTTCTTTTAGGCAAGCACCAGTTCCAATTTCAATTTCAGAAAATGGTTTTTTCCAATCAATTAGTACCCCTTTTCCTCTTGGATACCTTATAGCAATTGGATTTTTCAATC
Source organism: Flavobacteriaceae bacterium (assembly GCA_016763595.1). Classification (GTDB taxonomy): domain Bacteria; phylum Bacteroidota; class Bacteroidia; order Flavobacteriales; family Flavobacteriaceae; genus Polaribacter. The sequence continues at coordinate 619 of JAESTN010000110.1, forward strand.
CTAATTGAGCGGTGTACATAATGTTTCGTAGTTCCACTTCATTTCTAGGTGCAAAAATAAGTAGGTTCGGAATACAGTTTAAATATGCCAAATCAAAAACTCCATGATGCGTAGCGCCATCTTCACCAACCAAGCCTGCCCTGTCTAAACAAAAAACAACGGGTAAGTTTTGCAAAGCAACATCGTGTATTATTTGGTCGTAAGAACGTTGTAAAAAAGTAGAATAAATATTGCAAAAAGGAATCAATCCTTGCGTTGCCATACCAGCAGATAAGGTAACCGCATGCTGTTCTGCAATTCCAACATCAAAAGTTCTGTTAGGGAATTCATCTAACATAAATTTTAAAGAACTACCAGTAAGCATTGCTGGAGTTATTCCAACAATTTTATCATTTGTAGTTGCCAATTCAACCAATGTTTTCCCAAATACATCTTGATATTTTATGGGCTCAATTTTTGTTTCTTTCGGAATTAGCTCACCAGTTTTACTATTAAATTTCCCTGGTGCATGATATTTAACTTGGTCTTCCTCTGCTTGTTGTAATCCTTTACCTTTGGTGGTGATTATATGTAGAAATTTGGGCCCTTTTACTTTTTTTAATCGGCTTAATTCAGAAAGTAACTCCTCTAAATTATGGCCATCAATTGGCCCAGAATACTTAAAATTTAATGCTTTTATAATATTGTTTTGAGCCGCCAGTCTTTTGTCACTTTTCACCTTTGTTAGATACTCTTTTAAAGCACCTACTGCCGGATCAATACCAATGGCATTATCATTTAAAATAACCAATACATTAGCATCAGTTACACCTGCATGGTTCAATGCTTCAAATGCCATTCCGCTAGCAATAGATGCATCCCCAATAACGGCAATATGTTGTTTTTCTGTGTCTCCTTTTAATTTTGAAGCAATTGCCATTCCTAAAACTGCAGAAATAGAAGTAGAAGAATGTCCAACACCAAAAGCATCATAAATACTTTCAGAACGTTTTGGAAAACCAGAAATACCATTCAATCTTCTATTGGTATGAAAAATGTCTTTGCGCTCGGTTAATATTTTATGAACGTAGGCTTGATGTCCTACATCCCAAACCAATAAATCATTTGGTGTGTCAAATAAATAATGCAATGCAATTGTTAACTCAATAACGCCTAAACTTGCACCCAAATGACCTTCTTTTGTGGCCACAATATCAATGATAAAATCACGTAAATCTTTTGCCAATTCTGGTAATTGATTGGAATTTAATTTTCGTAAATCTTGTGGATTGTGTATTTTATCTAATAACTTTGCCATCATGCAACAAAAGTACGAGTTTTAGAACTCATTTGCTTTTTGTATTATTGAAAAAATATTTAAAAAATGATAAACCCTTTTGACGATACGTATTTTATGAAAAAAGCCTTAGACGAAGCACATATTGCTTTTGATAAAGGAGAAGTTCCTGTTGGGGCAATTATCGTTTTTAAAGATCAAATTATTTCCCGAGCTCATAATTTAACAGAAACCTTAAATGATGTGACTGCTCATGCAGAAATGCAAGCCTTTACAGCAGCAGCTGATTATTTGGGAGGGAAGTATTTAAAGGACTGTATATTATATGTAACGCTTGAGCCTTGCCAAATGTGTGCAGGTGCCAGTTATTGGACACAAATAGGGAAAATAGTATATGGTGCTTCTGAATTAGACAGAGGTTTTGTGAAGTTAAACACCAAATTGCATCCTAAAACAAAGGTTTTAAAAGGGGTGTTAGAAAATGACTGTAGCTTGCTTTTAAAGCGTTTTTTTGTAGAAAAACGAAACTTAAATTAATATAGCAGGCTTCAATTGAAGCCGGTTATTATTTATTCTCCTGTTATTTTAATATTGTCAATTTGAAATGTTGTGGTAACACCTCCATCGGCGCCAACATATTTAAAGGCAACATGAAAATCACCAGTTAAACATTCAATATTTACGATTCCAGATTTTGTGAAACGACTCCCGTAACCAGAACTAGGCCCTTCAGATAGCGCTACATCTACTTGAACCCAAGTGGCACTTTTTACATCACCCGTAAAATTAGAAGATACAAAAACAGTCATTACTTTTCCGTTGTCATACCCTGTATTTGTTTCGAATGAAAGTTTTTCGTTTGTTGATGCATCTAAATTTATTGTTGGAGAAACGAGCCAAACTTCTAAGGGGTTTTCTCCACTATTATACCCCGATAACTCCATGAAACGATTTCCTTTAGATGATTTTGATTTAAAGAGTACACGATTTCCATTTGCATTAATATTACTCCATCCTGCTGCTAATAAAGCCGAATTATTTTTAATATTCCCAAAATCTTCGTTTAATAAAATGATAGCATCTCCACCAGTTGATATGCCACAGTCTAAAAACACAGGATCACATCTATCATTGTTGTAAAATGAAATATCTGAAGGAGAATTGATAATAGTCACCAAAAATTCGGAGCTGTAATCTTTGCTTAAAACGGCATTAATACCTCCTTTATCCTTAGGAATGATTGTTGATTTAAAACTTGCAAACGTACTTGTTTGCAATCGAATTGTATTTTCTGTTTCGCAATCAAAGAGATATCGAAACCCATCAAATTCATCATTGGGTTCTCCTGAAAAGGATTTTTGTAATTGTGTTTTTTCAAACTGAGCATTTTCTAATCGAATGAATGTATTTAGATGCTGTTCAGTAATCGTTGAAAGGTTAACAATTGTTGGTTTAATTTTTTCTACAACAGCAGATCTGATAAGGTGATTTTTTATGGCTGTTGATGGAATATTTTGGACACGACTTCCATCTAAAAAACCTAAAACATATTTTCCATGTGTTAAATTTGTTGGATCAATGCTGCTTGCTCCATCATCATAAGAAACTGATAAACCATCCAATTTAATATAGAGTTTCCGTCCAATGTCATAACTTGTATTTAAAGAAGGTTTATTAAGGAGTATCTCGATTCCCGCCATAGGGTTTTCTGAGGTGTCTTGAAGAATTATTTTTTTATAGAAGTTTCCTGTTGCGTCAGAAGAAACCACAAAACCTTGAATGTATGTAGGATTGTTTTCATGAATTGGAAAGGTATAAATCACTTTATTGTTCGAATTAAATTCTTGTTGTAGCGCGGTTTTTATTTTTGAAATTGATGAGTTTACTTCAATATTAGGTTCTGTCGTAGAAGTGTTAGGTATTTCAAAAGTACCATCTGGAACACAAGAAAAAGAGAATAAAAGGGCAGATAAAAACAGTGTTTTTTTAGCTTTATTTTTCATAGCATTTTTGTTTTATTAGATTCTAATAGTTAAATTTAAAAAGTACGTTGTGCCTCTTCCATACCAATATTTATTACCAAAAACAGGTTTCTCTAGCGCTTTATCATCACGTAATTCCCTAAAGTTGGCATTTCTTCCTTGTTCAAATCCACCTGTTTTATACTGGGTATTTAAGAGATTGCTTATGCTAGCGAAAAAACCAATGTAATAATGATCAATTTTCCAAGTCTTACCACCCACAAAATTTACTATTGAGTAATTTTTAAATTGTTCTTGTTCTAATAGTTTTTTGGCAAGTATTGAATCATAATCATTGAATGGAATTCCTCCGTCATCTGAAAAATTTGTAGTCCTAGTTAAGGGGTTTATATCAACGTATATCCCATCAAAAAAGTTGACAGTTGCCCCAATCCACCAATATTCAGGAGCGCGATATTCAAACCCAAATGAATATGCTTTTTGTGGGCCAACAGGTAATTTGTAATTTTTTAAATGTGAAGTTCTACTTTTAAATTGAAAATTTTCTGACTCTGAATTTAATGCTAAATTAGGGCTGTTATCAAAGGTGTATTGGCCAATATTTGCGGCTCCTTTCAGTTTTAAAACGGATGTAACCTGGGCCTCTATACCAATTTCTATTCCGAAATGTTTTTTACCAACCCCTGTTAAAACTTCTTGAACAAAAGCGGTGTTCTCTGAATCACTTCCTCCAATTCCATCAGCGTAATAAAAAGAAACGGCAGTAAGATCTTCTCTTTTGGTAAAGTATCCCGAAATTTTTGCTTGAAGAATTGGAGAGCGAAAAACATAACTAAGATCAGCACTTATCGTTTTTTCAGAAGTCAAGTTTTTAACAACCGAATTACTAATTCTAACATTAGAAAAGGAGTTTTGTAAAGTTGGTGGCTTGGTCACATAAGCAAGGTTTAGATGCACTAGATGTCTACCAGTAATTTTAGAAGTAAGTCCGGCTTTGAACCCGAAATCCATAAATATTAACTGCTCAGACGCTCCAAGTGATTCTTTCTGACCTTTAAACTTCCCGTTTTGATACTGACCAATTCTTTGGTAGGAAGTAGAAGAGATACTACCTGCTATAAACGCGTCAATTTTATTATAATTAAATTGAGCTTGAATAAAACCATTTGAAATTTTTGCTTCTAAAGTATAGTTGTATTTAAAACGAGCTGCTTTAGAAGCGATTCGATTAGGATGTAAAAAATCATTTTGTTTTCGATCAGTATTCTCAGCAAAATTATCAATGTCTAAAAACCCTTTTCCTCCTAAGAGATCTAAAATTTTGGCATAGTTTTCTGAATGTAGCTGTTTTAATTGAATTGAAGCATTGAGTAAAACATGATCTGTGATTTCTGTTTCAAAAATGCTGTTTATGATGAACAGTTTGTCATCATTTCTATCTTCATATAAAACATAAGTTGTGTTGCTATTATTAAATGGATTTTGATTTGCTAGATACAGTTGTTTCCAGTCTAATTGTCCATCTTCAATAAAATGTTGCTCCATTCTATATACATTCGGGTAGTTTTGTCTCAGGGCATAACTTGGTAATTTTTGATAATAACTTGGATCGGGATTTGAGCCCCCCAATCTAACAATTGTTGGAATGCTATTGATTGCCCCATCAATTTTACTACCATTATAATCTATTCTAGAATTGCTGACTTTACCAAATTGATATCCAATATTAGTTTGTAGAGTTGATTTTGAGTTAAGGTTCCAATAATGATTTAATAGTATAATTGGCTCCACTACTTCTTTAATTCTTGAGTTCCTAATTTCACCATTCTGAAACCCCCAATATGAGTTGTATCGTGTGCCTTTTAAATCAAAAACCTCTTGTGTGTTCGCAGATGATTTTCCTCTTTTATTTGCTGATATAATTGCAGAAATATTAATGCTACTGTTCTTATTCAACCTCTTTTCTATACTTGCAAAAAATGAATTTGCATCATAAAACGTTCCGTCAGAATACCCTTCTTTAGCCGTTCTACTACTTGCAGAAAAAGTAAACGCCCAGTCATTTTTTAATACGCCAGAAGCGTGTGTAATCATGATTCTATGGTTGTAACTTCTATTTGAAGAGGCATACGAGATTTTGGTTCCTGTTCTGGTTTCTTTAGGTCTAATATTTATATTTGTAACACCTAGCAGCTTTCCAAAAGTGTAGGATGAAGGCGATAAGCCAGCGTTAAATTCTTGGTTGTTTGTTACATCATTAAGACCTCCCCAATTACTCCATTGTGGTCTTCCATTATAAATTTTATTGAATTCAATTCCGTTAATTAAGATTGAACCATTTTCAGACCCCAATCCTTTTACTCTAAAAAACGAAGCACTAAATTCATAGGCAGCTGTTCTTAAGTAAATGTCTTTAGAAGCTTGTAGCAGACCAGAAATATTATCAGATGTTGTTGTGTCATCATTTAACTCGTCATCGCTTAAAGTAATGACACTTAAATCTAGAGTATCTGTACGATTCTTATAGAATAAAATAGTGCCTAAATCAATTGTCTTTCCTGTAAATTGAATTGAGAATTTTTGCGTTTCATATCCTTGAAGCTTTAATTCAAGAATGTACATTCCATTGGTGTTATTTTTAATAATAAATACACCATTATTAGTCGTTTTTATAACAAGTAGTTTTGAGTTTAAAATGACTTTTACATGTTCAATAGGTTTTTCAGAATCGGAGTCTACAACGACTCCTTTGACAATATTCTGTGCAGTAATCCCATAGCAGAGAAATGCAAAGAATACCATTAGGATGGTTCTTTTCATAAGTAGCAATTTTATTTAAAGGTAGTGATAATTATTTAACAACTAGATTATCAAGTATTTACATTTGTTTTTTTGTGTAATTTAGTAAGTCTAAAAACTGTATTATGAAAAAGTTGTTTTTTTTATGTTGTTGTATTGGGGTATTTATAATTGGGAATTTTCAAAAGGAAAAGAAAGAATATGCGATAAGAACTGTTGCTTTTTACAATTTAGAAAACTTATTTGACACAATAAATAATCCTAATAAAAATGATGAATCGAGCCCGATAATGCAATTGAAAACCAATAAATCTAAAGTGTATTGGGATAAAATTGACAAATTAGGAAGTGTTATTTCTCAAATTGGAGTTGACAAAGCAAGAATGGCACCAGTAATAATTGGAGTTTGCGAAATTGAAAATAGAGCCGTTTTAGAAGATTTGGTAAGGTCGAAATTCTTGAATAAGGTGAATTATGGAATTATTCATTATGAATCCCCCGATAAAAGAGGAATTGATGTTGCTTTATTATATCAAAAAAGATACTTTAAACCAATACATCACGAGTCTTTTACACCTACAATTTATAGAGATAATTTTAGAGTATATACTAGAGATCAGTTGTTAGTTTCTGGTTATTTAGATGACGAATTGATTCATTTGGTTATCAACCATTGGCCATCTAGAAGAGGTGGTGAAGCAAAAAGCAGGC
>JAESTN010000111.1 GCA_016763595.1 Flavobacteriaceae bacterium
GATGTTTTCTGATCTCGGATAGTTTTCTTTAATGAAATTAGTTTCTGAATTGGTATTCCAACAAGAGCTTCCATGATTAAATAGGGCGACCATCTCTGGTAATGATTTTTCAAAAGCAGCAATAATACTTTTTGCAGACCAAACAAAAATACCCGCGTTCCATAAATAATCTCCGCTATTTAAAAATTCTTTAGCTTTTTCTAAATTGGGTTTTTCAGTAAAGTTTTTTACTTTTTTAATTTCTGAACCTTCAGCTTCAAATTGTATATAACCATACCCCGTATTTGGTGAGTTTGGTTGTATGCCCAAGGTCATTAAAATATCATTGGTAGCACAAGTTTCAAAGGAGGTTTTAATATTTTTTATGAATTCAGTTTCATTTTCAATCCAATGATCAGAAGGTGCAACTAACATTACAGCGTCTGGATTTTGATTGTATGTTTTTAATGCAGCATATAAAATACAAGGTGCTGTATTTCGCATTGCTGGTTCTAATAAAACCTGATTCTTTGAGGTTTCTGGCAACTGCTCTAAAACGAGTTTTTCATAGCGCTCATTTGTAGCAATTAAAATATTTTCAGAAGGGACTAAATTATTAATACGATCAAAAGTACGTTGAATCAAAGATTGACCAGTTCCTAGCATATCGTGAAACTGTTTTGGGAATTCTTGTGTGCTAATTGGCCAAAATCTTGAACCAATTCCACCTGCCATTATTACTGCGTAATAGTTTTTACTCATGTACAATAAATTTATGTTCGTCAAAGAAAGATGTATGCTTATAGTAGAATTTGACGAATACTTATTTGTCGCCCATTATGGGTGCTACTTCTACATTTTGATTGAATAAATATACTTTATTATTTAGAGTATTCAAACATTCGAACCTAGTTCTTCTTTTATTACCGCGTTTGTATATCGATTTTTTGAAATGAAACAAACTTCCGTAAGGGATTTCAAAGATATAATTCTTTCCGGTTTCTTTACTATATTCTTTTAAAGCTAATGATAAATTAACATCTGCATCTGTACTAGCTTTTGGGTTTTTTAAATAATTTGCTAAAAAAGGAAGGATATGATTTGGGTAAATGTCTGGTTGTAAGAAGGGCAACATTAAATGCTGAAAAACCGTTTTCCACTGGTTTCCGTGAGGTTGTACTCTTCCAAATTTTTGATACGTTACATGATGTGCAATTTCATGCACCAAGGTGAGTAAAAACTGAAATTGGTTGAGGTTGTTGTTAATGGTAATCTGAAACTTGCCATTTGGTAGTTTTCTGAAGTCACCATGTTTTGTTTGCCGTTGATTGACTATTTTTAATGTAAAATGATGCTGTTCAATTAAAAACTGAACCATTGATATTGCTTTCTGCGGAATGTATGTTTGATACTCGTTTTGCAAATAAAAAATCTTACGGGTTTGTACTTGAAACTTGCAATACCTTTCCATTATAAAACTGATTTCCATTTAAAGAAAAATCAAAAATATAAGATGCCATTTCTTTAGCAGTTGTTGGTGCTTGATAACCAGGAAAAGCTTCTTCTAACATTTCTGTTTGAACAGCTCCTAAAGCCAATACATTAAAAGAGATGCCTTGTTCTTTGTATTCTTCTGCTAGTAATTCTGATAAGGTAATTACAGCTCCTTTAGAAGAACTGTATGCTGCTAAGCCTGGGAATTTTAAACTTCCTTGAATTCCACCCATGCTACTTACTGTTACTACATGACTTCCCTTGTTTAAAAACGGAATCATAATTTTAGTCAATTCTGCTACAGCAAATACATTTACTTTGTAGACTTCTAAATAATCATCAGAAGTAAGTTCTGTAAATGGTTTGTTAATCAGCATTCCTGCATTGTGAATAACAACATCAACTTGTTTCCAATTGTTTTCTATAAAATCAGAAACTTTTTTTAAATCGTTGTCATTACAGATGTCTGTTGAAATAGCCCTAATGTTTTTATGCTGTAAAGATTCAATAGAATTTGTGTTTCTAGAAAGCGCTAATACATTATGATTGTTGTTTGCAAATAACTGTGCTAATTCAAAACCAATTCCTCTACTTGTTCCTGTAATAACAATGTTTTTCATTCTTTTTGGTATTCTTTTTGGAAGGGTAAATTTAAAGAGGGCAATCTACTCATTTTTTAATACATTTATAAAATCTAAAAATAAGAATCATGAAAAAAATACTTTTCTCAATTATTTTATTGCTTGCTATTACAGTTGTGTCTGCTCAAAAAACCTACATCTTATGTGGGAAGTTGGTTGATACTAAATCTGGGAAAATAGAAAAAAGAAAAACTATTGTAGTTGAGGGGGCTAAAATCACTCACATACATAATGGCTATGTACAACCAAAAAGCAAAGGGGATAAAGTGATCAATTTAAAAAATATGGTGGTAATGCCTGGTTTAATTGATATGCATGTACATTTAGAAATGGAGTACGATTCGAAAACTAGGTTGAAGAAATACATTTTAAATGAGGCAGATATAGCTTATAACTCCATCAATTTTGCTAAAGAAACATTGCAATCGGGTTTTACTACCGTTAGAGATTTAGGAGGAAGTGGTGTAAATGTATCTTTGAGAAATGCAATTAATTTAGGGAAGCTAGATGGTCCAAGAATTTTTACAGCAGAAAAATCGTTGGCTACAACAGGAGGTCATGCAGATCCTACAAATGGAAGTAGTAGAAAATTAATTGGAGATCCAGGACCAAAAGAAGGAGTGGTAAATAGTGTTGAAGATGCGAGGAAGGCTGTAAGACAGCGTTACAAAAACGGAGCTGATTTGATTAAAATCACAGCTACTGGTGGTGTTTTAAGTGTGGCTAAAAGTGGAGACAATCCACAGTTTACAATAGAAGAGATAAAAGCTATTTGTGAGACAGCAAAAGATTACGGGATGCACGTAGCAGCACATGCACACGGAGATGCAGGGATGCAACGTGCTGTTATTGGTGGTGTAAAAACCATTGAACATGGTACGTATATGAGTGAGAAGACAATGGAGTTGATGATAAAACACAATGCCTATTTAGTGCCTACAATCACGGCAGGAAAAGAGGTAGCCGAAAAAGCGAAAATTAAAGGATTCTATCCGGCAATTGTTATTCCTAAAGCATTAGCCGTTGGTCCTCAGATTCAAGGAACTTTTGCAAAGGCATATAAAAAAGGTGTTGGAATTGCTTTTGGAACTGATGCCGGAGTTTTTAAACATGGTAATAGTGGAAAAGAGTTTGGTTATATGGTAGAAGCAGGAATGCCTGCAATGGAAACCATTCAATCTGCTACAATTACAAATGCAAAAATTTTAGGAATGGAAAACGAAATAGGTCAAATTAAAAAAGGCTTTTTAGCCGATATTATTGCAGTAAATGACGATCCTACAAAGAATATTAAAACTATGGAAAATGTAGTCTTTGTTATGAAAGAGGGTAAAGTTTATAAAAAATAGGAGATGAAGAAATACGTAGGGATCATCTTAGCAGTAATCATTTTAATTGATGTGATTATGAGTTTTGTGAATGAAAAAGATGTTGAAAATGTTTTTGGAATTGAGGTAAACGTTTGGGTATACAGATTCTTGTGGAGTTTGTTGGCTTTTTTATTGGCAAGAGGTTTTGTTCAGGGAATGAAAAAAGACAAGTCTACTGAAAAATAACGTGTTGATAGGCTCCGATATCTGGAGACGTAGTTCTGTTTATTCCTAGAATATCCAATGGAAATAGCAATGCAGCGCTATGCAACGCTTTATTGATTCCGTCAGTATCCTGGCCAATATTGAACTCATTATTTGCTGTATTTTTAAAATGAACATTTCCATTTAAAATGTTGTTGCTATAATGGGTTGCATCGGTAAAATCTAATTCAGGGATATTGATAAAGGAGTTATTGATGTCGTTAAACTGAATCATATTGTTGTTCACTGAGTAGTTAAAAAGGCTTCCTTCTACTTTGTCTAATACAAATTCAATATTGTTATTTCCATCAATAATACAGTTCGTGAAGTTCGCAGCATGTAGGTCTCTCGTTTCTGTAATTTCTTGCCCCATATCATTTATATACATAAAAAAATTGTTTACTAAAACGGTAGGTAATTGCCTTGCCCCATTGTTCCAGTAATTGGCAAAAGTTGAATGTGTGAAATTATAAGTTCCGCCAATTGTACACGCTAAGCTAGACTGACCTGTATTGCCAATTACTACGTTTTCTCCCTTGATATTGGTTTCTCTACCTAGGATTCCATAATTAGAACTGTTGTGAATCTGGGTGTTTTTTAGGTGTAAGGTTGGCGTTGTAGTTGATCCAATCGAATCTACCAAAATACCTACAATACTGTTTTTTATCGTTGCGTAATTTATTTCATTGTTTGTACTTCCTGCTCGCATCCAGATAGTTCCCCATTGTCCAGGAACATTATTAAAACGATGCTCTAAACGGTCACTTTCAAAAACAACTTGATTGTTTAAAGTACCGTTTACTTTTAAGGATGCTTTTTTATCTACAATC
>JAESTN010000112.1 GCA_016763595.1 Flavobacteriaceae bacterium
AAAGCGATTTATAAAAGAAATAGAAGATGTTATTGCAGAGTAAGAAACATATTTTAATTGCTCTTTGCTTCTTATTGGCAAGTAATTCAGGGTTTTCTCAGAAATCAAAAAAAGAGTCAAATAAAGGTAAAATGTATGTCTATTGGGGTTGGAATAGAGGAACATTTTCTGATTCAGATATTCATTTTAAGGGCGAAAATTATGACTTTACCTTATTCAATGTAACGGCAAATGATAGACCAACAAAATTCGGACTCAATCCATATTTTAAGTTAGATCGAATTACAATTCCGCAAACAAATTATAGAATTGGGTATTTTTTTAAGGAAAATTATACAATTTCTATAGGAGTAGATCATATGAAGTACGTTATGAATGCAGATCAAAATGTGATGATTAACGGAACTATTAATTTGGGGTCTACTTATGATAAAGTATACAACAATGAAACTATTAAATTGGTTGAAGACTTTTTAACCTTTGAACACACAGATGGGCTAAACTATATCAATGCAGAAGTGAAACGTTTTGATGATTTTAGTTCTTTGTTTGGCTTGAATTCGAAAAACCTGCAAATAAATTTAACAGAAGGAATAGGGGCCGGAATTTTATTTCCAAAATCAAATACAAAATTAGTAAACAAAGAAAGGTATGATGATTTTAATGTAGCTGGTTGGGGTGTCTCTGCGAGTGTAGGATTGAACATTACTTTCTTAAAGCATTTTTTTATACAGTCTGATGTAAAAGCTGGGTATATAAATATGTCAAATATCAGAACAACAAAAAATACAGCTGACTTTGCTTCACAAAGCTTTTCTTTTATAGAAAACACCATTGTGTTTGGAGGAAGGTTTAGATTATTTTAAATTTTAGAAGAAAATGGAATCCTTAGAAAAATATTTCAGTCAATTTAGAACTAATATTATTGGTGTAGACCAAACATTTGCATCTCCTTATGGAGAGCAACGGTTAATTTATACAGATTGGACTGCTAGTGGAAGAATGTATCGACCAATAGAAGAAAAATTAATAAACGAATTTGGCCCATTTGTAGCAAATACGCACACAGAAACATCTACAAGTGGCGCAGCAATGACATTGGCATATCACGAGGCTAGAAGCATTATTAAACGACATGTAAATGCTAGTGATAATGATGTGTTAATTACAGAAGGATCTGGAATGACAGGTGTGGTAAACAAGTTTCAGAGAATCTTAGGATTAAAAGTTACAGAAAGCTTAAAAGAATACACTACAATTCCAGATGAATTAAGACCTATAGTTTTCGTTTCGCATATGGAACATCATTCTAACCAAACATCTTGGCTAGAAACTATTGCAGATGTAGAAGTGATTCCCTGTGATGAGGTAGGTTTAATTTGTTTGAAGAGTTTTCAAAAATTATTAGACAAGCATCAACACAGAAAATTAAAGATAGCTTCAATAACTGCAGGTTCTAATGTTACAGGAATCAAAACAAAATATCATGAAATTGCAAAAATGATTCATGCCCATAATGGCTTGTGCTTTGTAGATTTTGCTTGTTCTGCTCCATATGTAGATATGGATATGCATCCAGCAGATAAAGAAGCTTATTTAGATGCTATTTTCTTTTCACCACACAAGTTCCTTGGAGGTCCAGCAACATCAGGTGTGTTGATTTTTAATAAGAAATTATACAAAAATTTAGTTCCAGACAATCCTGGAGGAGGCACAGTGAGCTACACAAACCCTTGGGGAGATCACGATTATTTTGATGATGTAGAAACCAGAGAAGATGGAGGAACACCTGCTTTTATGCAAACCATTAAAATTGCATTGTGTGTGCAGTTAAAAGAAAAAATGGGAACCGATAAAATTAAAGCTCGTGAAGATGAAATTAATGAGAAATTATTTGATTGCCTAGAATCAATTGAGAATTTGCATATTTTAGCTGAAGATCATAAAGATAGATTAGGAATCTTTTCGTTTTATGTAGAGAATGTACATTTTAACTTGGTTGTAAAATTATTAAATGACAGGTTTGGAATACAAACTAGAGGAGGATGTTCTTGTGCAGGAACCTACGGACATTTCTTGTTAAATGTAGATAAGAAGACCTCTAAAGCAATTGAACAACAAATTGTAGAAGGTTGTTCTGTAGAAAAACCAGGATGGGTTCGATTGTCAATTCACCCAACAATAAAAGACGAAGAAGTAGACTTTATTTGCAAAGGTTTAAAAGCAGTTTGTGAGAATGTTGAAGCATGGAAGCAAGATTATATTTACGACACTGTAAATAACGATTATAAGCACAAAACATCTAATTCAATTGAAAAGGAGTTGGTCAAAAAATGGTTTGCTAATTAATAAAAAAAAGCCTTGAGAATTTCCTCAAGGCTTTTTTATTTTGGTGCTTTATCTCTATGTTTAAAACGTTTGTGAGACCATAAGTAGAAACTCGGTTGTTTGTATATATGTTCTTCTGTTAAACGTAAATACGTGTTTGTGATGGTATTTTTAGCCAACTCTTTAGGTGTGTCGGTAATTAACTCGAAATTAGATTCATAATACCCTCTTTTTATTTTTGTAGTATTCATGTTTACTACGGCAAAATCAAACTTTTTAGAAATCATTTCTGCTCCAGTAAATATAGGAACGTTTACATTTAAAAATTTTGCCCAATATTGATTTCTTTGTACTTGTGGAGATTGATCGCTAATTAATAAATACAATCCTTGTTTTTGCTGTTTAACATTGGTTACAATTCCTTTTATGATCTCAGAAGATTTTACACATTTCATTCCGTATTTACTCCTTGAGTCTTTAATCAAGTTTTCAAAATTCTTGTTCTGAATCTTCGTGTACGAACCATAAAAATCGATTTTAGTATGTAAAGTAAGCCCTATGACCCATTCCCAATTTGCATAATGAGAACTTACAAGGATAACACTTTTTCCGTCTTTATAAAGCCCGTCAATTAGTTCAATATTTTTATATGTATATCTTTTTTTGAGGCTCTGTTTGGATATTGTAATTGCTTTAATTCCTTCAATTAATGAATCTGCAAAATGGCTAAAAAAACGTTTTTGAATCTCAATTAATTCTTTTTTTTCTTTATCAGGATACACCAACCTTAAATTATCTAGCACTACTTTTTTTCGATACCCAATTACATAAAAGAAAAGTAGATACATAAGATCAGATATTATATATAAGATTCTAAAAGGTAGTTTTGAGAATAGCCAAATTATTGGATATGCCAAGTAAAAAACGAATTTATGCATGTGAATGTATCAGCTGCAAATATCGGATATAATTTTATCATACAGAAGCCAATCTATTAGATAGTTTTGCGTTAAGTTTGTACGTAAATATAATTAGTAAAAATGAATCGATTTGTATTGGGAGTTATTATAGTCAATGTCTTAATGTCTATGAAAGGGTTTAACGAATACTCTTTTTTGGATAAGTATAAATTCCAGATAGGAAAAATATTAAGCGGAGAAAAAGTACGGATGTTTACTTCTGGTTTTCTGCATGTAGACTGGATGCATTTAATCTTTAACATGTATGCATTGTATCTTTTTGGAGATATTGTAGCTAATATCTTAGGGGCAACTTATTTTTTGATAATTTATTTTGGTAGTTTATTAGCGGGGAATATGTATTCCTTGTTTTATCATAAATCTGAACCATATTATAGTGCTGTGGGTGCTTCTGGAGCAGTCTCAGGGATTTTATATAGTGCAATTTTATTATACCCAAATATGACACTAATGATGTTTCCGTTGCCAATTCCAATTCCTGCATATGTGTTTGGTGTTGGGTATTTATTGTACTCCATTTACGGAATGAAGAAACAATTGGGTAATGTTGGTCATTCTGCTCATTTAGGTGGTGCAATTGGCGGATTTGGTATTACATTGTTATTATTTCCAAGATTAATTTTAGAGCATTTATTAATGGTTGGTTTATTGGCTGTACCTATTGTTTTGTTGTTGCTTTTTGGAAGTAAATTAAAGAAATAATAAAGCAGATAAAAACCGAAACATGTGTTTCGGTTTTTTTATGATCGAAAAACCTGTTTCGTTTCAACTCCTCTCGCTAAAGACTTCTCACCGTATTTTAAACAATATGTAATGCAAAAAAAAAGACTCCATAATTAAATGAAGTCTTTTGAGCGAAAGACCGGGTTCGAACCGGCGACATTTAGCTTGGAAGGCTGACGCTCTACCAACTGAGCTACTTTCGCGTGGTAAAGAGCTGCAAAGATAGCAGCATTCTTTAATTCTAC
>JAESTN010000113.1 GCA_016763595.1 Flavobacteriaceae bacterium
CTTTTGATATTCGTTGGATGAAGGTTTCATACTTACTTAATCTTTACTGCAATTCTATGACAGGCATTGTTTAAATACCCTTTAGGATTCCATCCTGGCAATAACATGGGTTGCGATATACCTTCTGAATCTGTAGCTCTTGCCCATACTTCATAATAACCAGACTTAGGGAATTGAATTTCTGCAGAAAAATGCTGCCAAGCCAAACGGTTTTCAGGTTTCTCTAAGTTACATGCCTTCCAAGACGCTCCAAAATCAATAGAATATTCCATTTTAGCAACTTCAAACTCTCCTGCCCAAGCATGTCCTCTAATTTCGAATGCTTGTTCTTTTTTTACGATTGCTCCGGACTTAGGATATGTAATTAAAGACTTTACAGGCATCGATTCAATAATCTTCATGTCTTCATCTTTCACTTTATCTCCAGGAGCAACAGGGTTTTTTGGAACACGATATGCCGTTCCTTTCATTTTTGTTCCATCGTGTTCAATATTTCGAACACTAATTCTATTGATCCATTTACCAGAAACTGAAGCTGGCCATCCACCTGCAACTAACCGCAATGGAAAACCATGTGCTAACGGAATCTTTTTTCCGTTCATTTTATAGGCAATTAAGGTTTCTTCTTGTATTGCTTTATGCATGGGTGCACCTCTAGAGATTGGCTCTTTACTTGGATCTCCACTTAAATGTGTATCTGCTGCATGATACCCAATATAAACGGCATCCTTTTTTACTCCAACAAAGTCTAAAACATCTTTTAAACGAACACCAGTCCAAGTTGCGCAGCTAACGGCACCAATAGTCCATTGATTCCCTTTTGCTGGCGGATTGAATTCACTTCGACCATTTCCACCACATTCTAACGTTAATTGATAGGTGTGTTGTTTAAACCTTGTTTTTAAATCATTAATTGTAAAGGTTCTCTTCTCTTTTACAGATTCTCCATCAATGGTAAGTGTCCAATTTTTAGCATCAATATCTACCGGGATTTTACCATTATTTCTGATAAACATTTTACTATTCGGTGTAATCTTATCGTCGAGTAAATGTGCTTTTGCTTCAATGTTCCAGGGTTTGTCATTTAAAACAACCATTTCATCATCTAGCATAAAAAGTTTGAAAGGATCTGGTTTTTGAAGTGCTAAAGGTTGGTAACCTTCAGTGAGGTTTGCTCCAAAAACAATGTCTACTCCAATTATGGTTGCTAAAGAACTTAGCGTAGCTTTTTTAATAAAATTTCTTCTTTTCATACAGAAAACAACGTTTAGTATGTGTTAAAGATATTAAACTAAACTGTATTTTTTTTAAGAAACTTTTTTGTTCTTACTAGAATTGATAAAATACACACCAAGTAATAAAATTAACGCTGCAATTATGGATTGAAGAGAGATTTTTTCATCTAAAACATACCATCCTAAAAGCATGGCAATTAATGGATTTACATAAGAAGAAGTTGATACTTTTTCTGGTGATACTTTTTGTAATAAGAAGTTAAACGCTGTAAAAGCAATAATACTCCCAAAAACAATTAATAAGATCATCATACCAAATGTTAACGGTTTCCAATCATATGGAGACGTCCAAGTTTCACCAATTATCAAACTAAAAACAGCGAGTAAGATTCCGCCACATAACATTTGATACCCAGAATTTACAAAATAACTTTTATGTAAATCTGCTTTAGAAACAAAAATGCTGGCAAATCCCCAGCTAACAATACAAGTAGCAATCATAGACACCCCTAATAAACTATTTTCTCCTGTTGTTATGTCTTGTTGACTTACTAATAGGTATATTCCAATAGCCCCTAATAAAACACCCACCAATGCCATTTTCTGGATCTTTTGCTTGTGTATGATACGCATTAACACCAATACTACTAATGGTAAAGAAGAAGCTTCTAAGGCTGCAAAACCGCTATCTACATATCTTAATGACCAAACAAAAATACCATTACCATAAACCAAAAATAGAAATCCTGCTATCGCATTGTTTCGAAGTTGTTTTTTAGTAATGACTAGCGGTATTTTTAAAAATTTAGCAATGATAAAAATTATGACACCAGCAATGATAAACCGAATGGATGACAAAAACAATGGAGGTATGTCTGAAACGGCTATCTTATTTAGCAAATATGTAGAGCCCCAAATTATATATATGGAAAAAAAAGCGACAATTACAAGTATGGTGTCTCTAGTAAATTTCATGGTGTAATTACGCTATTATTCTGGAGGTCTTCCATGAATTTCTTCGAACATTTCATCAAAATTAGCACGTAAATGTAAGCGCAGTTTTGTTCTGTAATCGTTCTTTAACCAATCCATAAAATTATGTGTACTCTTAGAGATGCATTTCGTATAACGTTGCAATCTAAAATCAATATCATCACCTAATTTCTTTGCTAAATCTAAGGCATCATATACGTCTTCACTGTTTTCAATACATATTTCTGCATGATGTAATAAAGACTTCTCTAGCACAACTTTTGTTGTATCTCTACTTTGAACTGCTGCTAAATACGCCTTTTTTATATCAAAATATACATCTTTTGTATTTGAAAACTCTGCTCTTAAAACTTCTGGCATTTCATAACCAAAACTATCTTCTAAATCTTCGTCATTCAACAATTTCTCTAAGTAGAAATTTGGTGCTCTAAAAATTTGTTGCCAATCTAAATCTGCTCCCCATGGACCAAATCTGTGAAAGTTATTTCCTAAATCAATGACATTAAAATGTGATTTACTTTTAAGAATACGAGAACCACGACCAATCATTTGGTAATATAAAGTCAATGATTTTGTTGCTCTATTTAATATAATAGTATCTACTGTAGGCTCATCAAAACCTGTAGTTAATATACTTACAGAAGTTAAAATGGCATTGGGAGTTTCTTTAAACCACTTTAAAAGAAAGGCTCTTTCTTTTTTAGTCGCTGTATTGTCAAGGTGTGCAATTGGGTATCCTGCTGCCTTAAACGTTTCGTAAACGTGTATAGATGTATTAATTCCGTTATTAAAAATTAAGGTTTTCTTTCCTTTAGAACGCTCTTCATATGCTTGTAATAATTTACCAAGCATCTGCGTATTTGTATACAAATCTTCAGAAGACTTTACGGTGTAATCTCCGTTAGACCCTACTACTAAAGAAGTTAATCCTACATTATAAGAAAAGGTTCTAGCACGCGCTAAAAACTCATGGTCAATTAAAGACTCAATTGTTTCTCCAACAATTAACTCGTTATAATTGTCATTCATTGGTAATTTTACATTAGAACTTAACGGCGTTGCTGTTACTCCTAATACGAATGCTTTTTCGAAAAACTTAAAAAGCTTTGTAAAAGAATTGTAGTGTGCCTCATCAATAATTACTAAACCAATATCAGAAATGTCTAGTTTTCCATCATTTAAACGATTGTTCAATGTTTCTACCATCGCAACAAAACAAGAAAAGTCTTTTTGATCTTCTAAATTTGCAGTACTATCTACCACTTTATTGTTTACTCCAAAATCTGTAAGAACGCTAGAAGTTTGTCTACACAACTCAATTCTATGCGTCATGACTAACACTTTCTTTTGATGATGCTTTAAATATTGTCTAACAATTTCAGAAAAGATTACTGTTTTCCCACCACCCGTTGGCAATTGATATAATAAATGATAATCTTCGGTAGCTTCTTCAAAAAGCGTAAATATTTTATTTATAGCTCCTTTTTGATAACTATATAATTCTTTACCTACTTTACGTTCTTCTAATTCTGTTGTAATAATTTCTGACATCTTATCTTTTACAGTTAAAAGCAGCAAAAATACGGTCTTTTATAGGTTTTTAACGAATAAAAACTTAAAACTTTCAGAATAAAAAGAATTTCACAACATGGTCTAATTTGTTAATATTTAAGATATTAACTATCTTGTCATTCAAATAACTAAAAAAACAAACTTTATGACTGATTCAACTAACAAACCAAATGTACTATTTTGGATAGTAGGTGTTATTGCTATCATTTGGAATGCAATGGGCGTAAATGCCTATGTACAACAAGCTTATGACACAGAGGGTCATCAAGCACAATTTGTAGACAAGCCAGAACTACTAGAACTCACAAATAATATGCCTAGTTGGTACACAGCAATTTTTGCAATAGCTGTATTTGCCGGAATTTTAGGATGTATTTTTATGCTTCTTCGAAAGAAAGTGGCTAATTTTTTATTGAAAATTTCATTAGCAGCAGTATTGATTCAAACAATAAATAATTTATTTTTTACTGGAGTTCGCGAATTCTATGGCACATTTGAATATAGCATGCTCATCTCTATAGCAGTGATTGCAATCTTTTTAGTAGTCTACACAAAAAAAGCTACAGAAAAAGGTTGGTTGTCATAACAATCAACAGTGAACCTATAAATCGTCTAAGAAATTAGGCGATTTTTTCATTCAATAAACAACGCTAAGAACTCTGCTACACAAGCAGGTTTCTCTTCTCCTTTAATTTCTACAGTACAAGAAAAGGTTGCCTTAATTCCGTGTTTATGGTTTTCTACATCTTTAACTGTACTAATCAATCTTAGTTGGCTGTTTACAGGAACTGGGTTCATAAATCGCACATAATTAAGTCCATAGTTCAATCCCATTTTTATACTCTCAATTTTAATAATATCTCCCAAAAACTGAGACAATAAAGCAACTGACATAAACCCATGGGCAATGGTACTTTTAAAGGGTGATTCCTTTTTAGCTCGCTCAACATCTACATGAACCCATTGCGTATCTAAAGTGGCATTTGCAAAGTCATTAATCATTTGTTGAGAAACAGTGATCCATTCTGAATTTGGCAATTCTTTCCCTTTCATTTCTCTAAATGCAGCATTATTTTTAAATACTAAAGTTTCCATATAAAAAGTTCAATTAGGTTTTTGTGAAGATAAAATTATTTCATCATCAATTAAAGTAGCTTTAACAATAATTTTGGTTTTTTATCAATCTAGGTATAGATTTAA
>JAESTN010000114.1 GCA_016763595.1 Flavobacteriaceae bacterium
CACAATGGTCAGAAATCTCGTTCTGGGTATTCTAGAAATATAGGATTTGAAGGAGGGCAAATGCCACTTCAAAGACGTGTTCCTAAATTTGGATTCACAAACATTAACCGTAAGGAATATGTTGGAGTTAATTTAGATAGATTACAAACATTAGTTGATGAAGGTAAAATTACAGATACTGTAACTTTAGACATCTTGGTTGCTAATAGAGTAGTGAGCAAAACTGAACTAGTTAAAATACTAGGAAGAGGAGAGCTAAAAGCTAAATTAAATATAACTGTTCACAAATTTACTGCTACTGCAAAAGCTGCTATTGAAGCTGCTGGAGGAGAGGTAGTTACTTTATAAGATTTAGTAAATGATGAAATTGATAAACACCCTTAAAGACATCTGGAATATTAAAGAGTTAAGAGAAAAACTTCTTTTAACATTAGGTTTAATTGCTGTATACCGTTTTATGGCTCAAGTTCCATTACCTGGAATTGACCCAACGCAGTTATCAGCATTAAGCGATAGTACTTCTACTGGTCTTATGGGATTATTAAATGCATTTACTGGAGGAGCATTTTCTAGGGCGTCGGTAATGGCACTAGGAATTATGCCTTACATTTCTGCTTCTATTGTAGTTCAATTAATGGGAATCGCGGTTCCTTATTTACAGAAACTACAAAAAGATGGAGAAAGTGGAAGAAAGAAAATTACACAGATTACTCGTTGGTTAACAATAGGTATTACATTGGTGCAAGCACCAACGTATATTACAGCGATTAAAACATCGTTTGGATTACCTGAAGAAGCTTTCCTAGTTAGTGGAGCAACTTTCTGGTTTTCTTCAATTGTATTGTTAACAGCAGGAACCGTTTTTGCAATGTGGTTGGGTGAGCGTATTACAGACAAAGGAGTTGGTAATGGTATTTCATTATTAATTACAGTTGGTATTATTGCTAATTTCCCAGGGGCATTTATGCAAGAATTTGTATCTAAAACAACGAATGCAGGTGCAGGAGGTATCATGATGATCCTTTTAGAAATATTTGTATGGTTTGTTGTAATTTTATTATCGGTTCTATTAGTTACCGCAGTACGTAAAGTGGCTGTTCAGTATGCTAGAAGAACTGTAGTTGGAGACATTAAAGATGTAGCTGGAGCAAGACAATACATTCCGTTGAAATTAAATGCAGCGGGAGTAATGCCAATCATTTTTGCACAAGCAATTATGTTTTTACCAGTAGCGTTGGCTAGAAAGTTTCCAATGTTGAACGAATTACAAGACATGAATGGTTTATGGTACAATGTGTTATTTGCATTTTTAATTATAGTATTTAGTTACTTCTATACTGCAATTACAGTTCGTACTGATGAAATGGCTCAAGGGTTAAAAAGAAGTGGTGGATTTATTCCTGGAATAAAACCTGGTTCTGAAACCTCAGAAAAATTAGATTCAATCTTATCTAGAATTACGTTCCCAGGATCGTTGTTCTTAGCAGGTTTGTCTATTTTACCGGCTATTATAGTTCAATTCGGAGTTCAACAAAGTTGGGCAATGTTTTATGGAGGTACGTCATTAATAATTATGGTTGGAGTTGCAATAGATACCATTCAACAAATTAATTCGTATTTATTAAACAGTCATTATGACGGTTTAATGAAAACAGGAACTAATAGAAAATCATTGAAATAATATGGCTAAACAACCAGCAATACAACAAGACGGAACAATTACAGAAGCATTATCAAATGCGATGTTTCGTGTAGAGTTAGAAAATGGACATATTGTTACTGCTCATATCTCTGGTAAGATGCGTATGCATTACATTAAATTGTTACCAGGAGATAAAGTAAAATTAGAAATGAGTCCTTACGATTTAACTAAGGCTAGAATCACTTATAGATATTAAAAAACAACACAGATGAAAGTAAGAGCATCAGTTAAGAAGAGAAGCGCCGACTGCAAAATAGTTCGCAGAAAAGGTAGATTATACGTAATAAATAAACAAAATCCTAGATTTAAACAAAGACAAGGGTAATGGCAAGAATAGCAGGTATTGATATTCCAAAGAATAAAAGAGGAGTTATTGCTTTAACTTACATCTTTGGTATAGGAGCAAGCAGAGCTAAACAGATTTTAGCAAATGCAAAAGTTGACGAAAGTATTAAAGTTCAAGATTGGACTGATGATCAAATCGCAGCAATTAGAGAACAAGCAGGTTCATTCACTATTGAGGGAGAATTACGTTCTGAAGTTCAATTGAATATCAAGAGATTGATGGACATTGGATGTTACAGAGGTATCCGTCATAGAGTTGGTCTTCCATTAAGAGGACAAAGAACTAAGAATAACTCTAGAACAAGAAAAGGTAAAAGAAAAACTGTAGCTAACAAAAAGAAAGCTACTAAATAATAACTAGAAATTATGGCTAAAGCGAGTACAAAAAAGCGTAAAGTTATTGTTGAGTCAGTTGGTGAAGCACATATTACTGCTTCATTTAACAACATCATTATTTCTTTAACAAACAAAAAAGGAGATGTAATTTCATGGTCATCTGCTGGTAAGCAAGGATTTAGAGGTTCTAAAAAGAACACTCCATATGCTGCTCAAACTGCTGCAGAAGATTGTGCTAAAGTTGCACACGAAGCTGGACTTAGAAAAGTGAAAGTTTTTGTTAAAGGACCAGGTAACGGTAGAGAAAGCGCAATCAGAACATTACATAACAATGGAATTGAAGTTACAGAGATTATCGATGTAACACCAATGCCACATAATGGATGTCGCCCTCCAAAGAGAAGAAGAGTATAATTAAATTTTAACTAAGTTGGATTAAGATTATCGAAGGAGTTCGCCTTAATTCATAATCCCAGCTTTAATAACTAAGAAATGGCAAGATATACAGGACCAAAAACTAAAATTGCCCGTAAATTCGGAGAAGCAATTTTTGGAGACGATAAAAACTTTGAAAAAAGAAATTATCCTCCAGGGCAACATGGAAACGCAAAAAGAAGAGGTAAAAAATCTGAATATGCAATCCAGTTAGCAGAAAAACAAAAAGCGAAATATGCATATGGTATTTTAGAGCGTCAATTCTCTAACTTATTTAAAAAAGCATCAAGATCTAAAGGGATTACTGGTGAGGTTTTATTACAATTATGTGAATCTCGTTTAGACAATGTAGTATACCGTTTAGGTATCTCAAACTCTCGTAGTGGAGCACGTCAATTAGTTTCTCACAGACACATTACTGTGAATGGAGAAATTTTGAACATCCCTTCTCATTCTTTAAAAGAAGGAGACGTTGTTGCTGTAAGAGAGAAATCTAAATCTTTGTTGACTATAGAAAGCGCTTTAGCTTCTAATAGTAATGTGTTCGAATGGTTAACTTGGAATTCTGATTTATTATCAGGAACATTCATCAAGGCTCCAGAAAGAGTACAAATACCAGAAACGTTCAAAGAACAATTAATTGTAGAGTTGTACTCTAAATAATAAATTAATCATATTGAAATTCAGCCAAAGGGTCTATTAGTATTTCTTCACACTTATAGGCCGCGCAACTGAGTAACAATTAAAAGAAGAAAATATGGCAATTTTAAATTTTCAGAAACCTGATAAAGTAATTATGATTGAATCTACAGATTTTTCTGGTAGATTTGAGTTTAGACCTTTAGAACCAGGTTTTGGATTAACAGTAGGTAATGCATTAAGAAGAGTATTGTTGTCTTCTTTAGAAGGTTTTGCTATTACATCATTAAGAGTTGATGGTGTAGAGCATGAGTTTTCTGCAATTAAAGGAGTTGTAGAAGATGTTACAGAAATTATCTTAAACTTAAAACAAGTTCGTTTTAAGAAACAAATTGAGGAGACTA
>JAESTN010000115.1 GCA_016763595.1 Flavobacteriaceae bacterium
AGAGTCTTCTTTAGAGATTTCTAATCAAATTAAGGATAAACAAAATAAAGTTGAAGTTTTAAATGAGCTTTCTACTGTTAACTTGAAACTTGGAAATTTTGACAAATGTTATCAGCTTTTAACAGCGTCTAGATTGATTATAATGGAGTTAATTGATAATAAAGAATGGATTATCGAAAATGACATGGGCTGGTCAAATTATTATTTGGCAATTGGGGATTATAAAAATTCGCTGATGAGTTATAAAAAATATGAAACAGCTAAGGGTGCTATTTTTTCGAATAATAAAAGCGAGAAACTCACTGAAATGAGAATTTTATATGAGGCAGAACGAAGAGAGTCCGAAATTAAGCTATTAGAACAACAACGAAATTTAGAAGCGCAAAAGAAAGGATATTTACTAATTGGATCTGTATTGTTGGTGGTGATTGGAATGCTGATTATTTTATCTCTAAGAAATAACATTAAAAAGAAGAAGGCTATTTACGAACAAAGCACAAGGTTGTCTAAAGAAAAACTGAAAACACAATCTCTTTTAAGAGAAAATCTTGAGCATAAATTAGACTTTCGAATGAAAGAATTGACAAACTTAGCGTTGTTTATATCTCAAAGAACATCCATCTATAAAGACCTTACTAAATCGTTTAAAGGGTTGCGTTTTATAGATATGAATCAGCTAAAGAGGGATATAAGTGTTCTTGTAAAAGAGTACTCTTTTAAATTTGATTTTAATGAAGATATACAGCGGTTTCATACCAATGTAGAAACTCTTCAAAGTGATTTCTTGTTTGAAATTAAAAAGAAATTCCCGAATCTAACTGAAAAAGAAATACAATTATCAGTTCAGGTAAAATTGAAGTTGAGCTCAAAAGAAATAGCAAACCTTAATAATATTTCTTTAAATTCTGTGGAGATCGGCAGGCATCGTTTGAGGAAAAAATTAAATTTGGATACAAAAGAAAATTTAGTTGAGTTTTTGCATAATATTTAGTGGTGTATTCATAAAGTAACTATTGATTTTTTTTAAAAGGAGGTAATAATATCAGTATCCTGCCAAGAGTCTAATTGTAGGTCGGGTGTTTTAAAGGGATGCAGATTTATCGTTGTAGCAAAGGGATTTGGCTATTTTGTATAGGTTAAGTAAAGGTCGATTTTTGAGATAATGTATTAAAAATCACAATATTTGGTTCATAAAATAATTTAATTATGAAGCGAATACAAACTAATTTTAATTACTCCTTTAACGTAAAACATGTAATGTTGCTTACGTTCCTTTTTCTAGGAATGTTTAACACTTTTGGACAGGTTACTATAAAAGGAACAGTCTCCGATACTACAAATTCACCTCTTCCAGGTGTAGCAATTATTATAAAAGGAAACGAAACAAAAGGAACACAAACAGATTTTGATGGTAATTTTTCTATTAAATTAGAACAACAAGAAAGTACGTTAATCTTTCGCTTTTTAGGGTATAAAACCAAAGAGGTTGTGGTTGGGAGCCAAACAATAATTCATGTTGTTTTAGAGGAAGATGCTCAAAGTTTAGATGAAGTAGTTGTCGTTGGTTATGGTACGCAAAAGAAAAGCGACATTACAGGTGCTGTTGGGCAAGTTAAAGCAGAAGAGTTAAATAAAGTAGCTGTGTCTAATCCTATTGAAGCTTTACAAGGGCGGGTTGCTGGGGTAACTGTAGTAAAATCTTCTGGTTCGCCAGGGTCTGGAGTAGATATTAAAATTAGAGGAGTTGGGACCAATGGAAACAATCAGCCATTGTATATTGTAGATGGAGTACAAGCTAGTTCTTATTTTATAGATCCTAATAATATTGAATCAATAGAAATTTTAAAAGATGTTTCATCTGCAGCTATTTATGGAACAAGAGCAGCAAATGGAGTTGTAATTATTACAACTAAAAAAGGGAAATCTGGTACACCTAAAGTAGAGTTTGATTCTTATGTTAGTTTTAATTCGATCCGAAAATCGTACAATTTATTGGATGCAGAAGGATATAAGAGTGTTCATAAGCAAATGTTTGAGAATGCTGGTGCAACTGTACCAACATTTGTAACGGCTCCTACTACAGCAAATACAAATTGGTTAAATCAAATTTTAAATGATGCAGTACAAATAAACCATAGTGTTCGAATTAGTGGAGCATCAGACAATGTAAATTATAGCTTAGCTGCAAATAAAGTTTCTGAAGAAGGTTTAGTATTAGGATCTGATTTTGGTAAAAAATCATTGAATTTAAATTTGGGCTTTACGAAAGGGAAGTTTTCATTAAATGGAGGTGTTACCTATGCAGAAACCAGAAGAAAAGGGTATGTGTTTTCTTTAAGAGATGTATATCACATTTCTCCTTTAATTCCAATTTACGATACAAACAATGCAAGTGGTTATGGGTATGCAACCGATGCTTCTATTCCAGACCATGCAAATCCTTTGGCGATAAATAATTTTGTACAAGGTTCAACCAAATTACAGTACAATTTGTTTAATGCGTCTATGGGCTATGAAATTTCAGAAGGGTTTCAAGCAACGTTAAATGTGTCTCAAGCAACGACTAATAATTATTCATTCGGATTTACAAAACGTTTTCAGGCACAAAGAATTGTTGCAAGTACACATGAATTTGGACAGGTAACTGAGTATAATTCTCAGTTTAAAAGAAGTCAAACAGAAGCTTTGTTAACTTATAAAAGAGAAATTGGAGATCATTCTTTTGATATTTTACTAGGATATTCTAAAATTTTCGAGCCTTTTAGAGAGACAAATGCTGTAGCAGATGGATATAAAACTGTAGATGGAAACCAGGTCTTGGCAGATTTAATTGATATAAACTTTAAAACGATTAATGCTTTTGGAGATGGAACGAGAACCTCTTCAGGTACAAATGCAGAATATGCGTTGGCATCACAATTTGCAAGAGTTAATTATTCATTTAAAAGTAAATATTTATTTCAAGCGAGTGTTCGTAGAGATGGAAGTTCTAAGTTTGGAACAAATAAAAGATACGGAACTTTTCCTGCATTTGCTTTAGGATGGAAACTTACAGAAGAAGATTTCATGAAAGATCAAGAGCTGTTTAATTCTTTAAAATTGCGTTTTTCATGGGGGCAAGCAGGGAATGATTCAAGTTTAAGTTACTATGGATATTCTCCTTTAATAGAGGTAGGTAAATCTCATTATAATGGAGGGTATGTTTTTGGAGGTACGCCAACTAGAGGGGCCATAACAAGAGACTTGAATAACCCAGATTTAAGATGGGAAACCAATACGTCAACAAACATTGGAATCGATTTTACAATGTTAGGGAATACATTAAGAGGGTCTACAAACTATTATTCTAGTCTTACATCAGATTTGTTATTTAGAAAACAAGTCGCTCCTTCTGCAGGGATTAACAATCCGATAGTAAATGTTGGAGAATTTAAAAATAGTGGATTTGAACTTGAATTGGCATATTCAAATTCAGTAAATGATTTTAAGTATACCGTAAATACTGCATTTTCTACAACAAAAAATGAAGTAACAAGCTTATCAAATTTAGAGCAAGAAGTTTCTGGAGTTGGATTAAAATATGGCTCAGATCATTATGTAAATAGTACAAGAGTCGGCTATGAGGCAGGTGCTTTCTTTTTAACTGAAGCAGCAGGTATTTTTCAAAACCAAGCAGAAATTGATGCACATGATCCAAATGGAACATTACAACCAGCAGCAAAACCAGGAGATATGCGTTTTATAGATCAAAATGGAGATGGGAAATTAGACGCTGAAGATTTAATTTATGCAGGTACAGGATTGCCTAAATATGAATACAGTTTAAATTTTAATTTTGAATACAAAGGTTTTGATGCTACTGTATTTTTACAAGGAGTAGGAGGGAATAAAATTTATGACGGTAATGCTTTTGAAATGCAAGGAATAGATGCACCAAGAAATTTTACCTCAAATGTTTTAAATGCTTGGACTCCTGCCAATACCGATACATCGATTCCCAGAGCAGTCTTAGGAGATCCAAACCAGAATAATAGAGCTTCTACACGTTTTTTACATAATGGAGCCTATTTAAGAGTAAAAACAATTCAGTTAGGATATACGTTACCAACTATAATTTTAGAAAAGTTACAAATTGATAACTTAAGAATATATGCAACTGGGCAAAACCTATTTACTGCTACTAGTTACAAAGGATTAGACCCAGAAGTAGGAGGATCTGTGTTAAGTCAAGGAATTGATAGAACGCTCTATCCAAAATACAAATCTGTAATAGTGGGAATACAACTTAAATTTTAAAATAATTCACAAATGAAAAATATACTTAAATATATAGCAATCATTTTAATCACATCAAGCATTGTTTCTTGTGATGAAGATGAGTTTCTAACAAGAGAATCAAATGACCAATTATCATCTAATTTATTTTGGAGAGATGCTGCAGATGCTAAAGCAGCTTTAACTACAGCTTATTCGGAGTTAGAAGCAAGACAAAATTTTTGGGATGGATGGCAAGAAGGACGTTCAGTTGTTGAATGGTACCGTTCAGATTATATGTTACCGGGAGTTGACGGGAATAATTATGCACATTGGATGTCTATGTTTAATGGGACATATACAAATGGACACACATTTATAAATCTATTATGGAAATTAAATTATAGAGGATTAAATTATGCAAATCAGGTGATTACAAATGTAGCTTTGATGGATACAGCTGTGATTTCTGAAGCAGAAAAAAAACAATTTATTGCCGAAGCAACTTTTTTAAGAGGGTATTACCATTTTAAATTAATAACGCTATATCAGCAAATAATTGTAAGAAACGATATTGTTACAGAGGCAGACCTGGATAAAGCATTATCTACAAGGCCAGAAGCTTGGGAAGTGATTATTCAAGACTTTACAAATGCTGCGGCAAATTTACCAACTACATATGGTACTTCTGATATTGGAAGAGCAACAAGAGGAGCAGCCTTAGCGTATTTAGGGAAAGCCTATTTACATAAAGCTGGAGATACTGAATCTGCAGAATCTGATGATTATAAAAATGCAGCAGATGCATTTGATACTGTAATAAAATTAGGAGTTTATAGTTTAGAAGGAAACTATGGAAGTATGTTTGATGGAACCAATCAAAACTCTCCAGAATCTATTTTTGAATTACAAATAAATTCACCTTCAGCAGATTCTTGGAATAGAACAAACCTACATAAGTTTATCGCAGACCCAATGTATGGCGGTTGGGGTGGTCTTGAAGCGACTCAAGAGCTACTAACAGAAATGCAATCAGAAGGAAAAATTTCTACAAGTGGAGGTTTTGACGAAAGACTGTACGCTTCTTTATATTACAAAGGAGATTACTATAATAACAATCCAAATATGCAAGGGTATACTTGGGACTTCTTATCAAACTACCAATATGGAAATGCAAATGCAGTTGATACTAAAGTTTTTCTTAGAAAGTTTATCCCTAAAAGTACATGGGGGGTTTATAACGATGATTTGAATGTACCATTAATGCGTTATGCAGATGTGTTGTTAATGAGAGCAGAAGCTTTAAACGAAGATTCTGGTACGGCAGAAGCAATTACATTAATCAACCTTGTAAGAATAGCACATGGTAAAATGCCTGCAACAACCGCTGTATCACAAGTTGATGTAAAGACACAAATTATACATGAGAGAACTATGGAGTTTCAATTAGAATCTTCAAGGTTTTTTGACTTACGAAGATGGGGAACATTCGATGCAGCAATGAATGCTGCAAATAGGTCTCTTAATTTTGCAAATCATGGATACTTACCAATACCTCTGTCAGAAATAAAGAATAATGGAGAGGTAAATTAAAAGAGTACATTTTGTTTTAGTAATATTTTATATTTGAACGAGAAAAGGGTTGTCAATTATTGACAACCCTTTTTATTTTCAATCATTTATAGAATGTTATCGTAAAATGAATCCATTTTTCATTGGATCATTTGGGTCTATCACAAAAGTGTGCATTCCGGTTATATATGCGGTTCCTTCTACTTGTGGAATTACAGCCGTAAACGGGCCATAACTTTCTTCAGAAATTACAGCACCTTTGAATACAGATCCCGTAATGCTCTCAATAGTCATCGTTTCTCCATAGTCAATTTCTTTTCTTGCTTTGTTAATTGCCATTCGTCCAGAAACTCCTGAGCCAGTAGGACAACGATCTACCTCGCCTTCCGCAAAAATGCATACATTTCTACTGTCAACGCCTGATGGTTGTTTCGTATTGTCTATAAATATGGTTCCATAATTAAAGCTCAAATCTTCTTCAAAAGGATGGGTAATTTCGTTGTCAGAATTTATTACCGCATTTTTAATCTTCATTCCGTTGGTAATTAAAGCGCTGTATGAAGCTGAACTTAAATCAAAATCAAAGCTGTTTTTTGCCATGTCAACATAGGCATAGAAAGCACCGCCATAGGCCAAATCATACGTTACCTTTCCGAGTCCTTCAACATCTACAGTTCTGTCTAAGCCAACTACAAAACTAGGTACACAATGAAATCGAACTCCAGTTACTTTTCCGTTTTTCACATTGGCAAAAGAAGTGATTCTCCCGCAAGGAGCATCAATTTTTAGCACATTATCTCCTTCTTGTACAGCGATCCATTTCATTTCAATAGCTAATGTGGAAATGGCAATAATTGCATGTCCACACATTGTTGAATAGCCTTCGTTGTGTAAAAAGAGGATTCCGAAATCTCCGTCTTTATCATTTGGAGGGACTAGAATACATCCATACATATCTGCATGTCCACGAGGTTCAAATAGCAAGGCAGTTCGTAAGTGATCAAAATTTTCTTTACAATACCGTCTGTAATCCAATACAGAACTTCCTTTTAGTTCAGGGAAGCCATCCACAATAACACGCAAAGGTTCTCCACCGGTATGCATATCAATTGTTTTGATTTGCAACCAATCTTTGTTCAGTTTAAAATCAGTTTTTGAACGTGTGTTTTTATAGGTTTTATGCATTGGTATATTTGTTATAATAATAATTCGCAGCTGCTAAATCTTCTAAAGCATGCCCAACAGATTTGAATACCGTAATTTCTTTTGGGTTCTTTCTTCCTGTTTTTTGATGAGAACACAACAGAAATAAATCGGCTTTGATGTCCTCTTCTTTTAAAGTCCCATTTTGCAATGGAGTCACAATATCTCCACTTTCTTTTAATCCACCTTGAAAGGTATCTATATAAACAGCTGCTTTAGAGATGGTTTCATCATCTGCTTCTCGCATGTCTTTTTTATAAGCACCCACTAAATCGATGTGCTGTCCAGCCTTTAAATGTTTGCCGAGTACAAGTGGTGTCTTGGATAAAGTAGCACAAGAAATAATGTCGACTTCACTAATTTTTTCTTCTATAGTTTGAATCGCTGAAATAGTAAAATCTTCCTCTTTTAATTGATCACAAATTGCTTGTGCCTTTTCAAAATTTCTGCCCCAAACAAACACTTCTTTTATCGGACGAATTGACGCGTGTGCTTTTATTAAGTTCATAGACAAAGCTCCGGTACCGATCATTAATAATGAATTAGAATCTTCTCTTGATAGATAAGATGAAGCTAAAGCAGAGGCCGCGGCAGTTCTTTTTACAGTCAAGTTTTTTGCTTCAAAAATTGCTTTTATAGATCCTTTTATCGCATCAAAATAAATATAAGTTCCTTGAATAGATGGCAGTTCAAATTGCCCGTTTTTTGGACTTACTGTTACAATTTTTACTCCAGCATTTTTACTTGGATTCCAAGCGGGCATCAACAATAAAGTTGAGTCGGCCTGTACTTCTGGGTTTGGGAAATCATGATGATGACGCATCGGAACAAGAACTTCATTCGTAGAGAAATGCTGTTTTATTTCAGAAATTAATTCTATGAAATTGGTGTTTTCTTCAATAAATTCAGTACTAATTTGTTTGATTTTATCCATAGGTTAAAAATAAGAAAAAGGGGTGATACAATAACATTCTAACAA
>JAESTN010000116.1 GCA_016763595.1 Flavobacteriaceae bacterium
ATGGCGCTTTTAACAATTTTAGCTTGACTTCTGAAAACAAAATGACTTACAATACAACTCAAAGAACATATGAAGCTTCAATCTTGTTAAAACAAGGCTTTTACAATTACACTTTTGCCACAAAGAGAAAAGAAAAACCAATTAACTTACACGAAATCAATGGTTCATTTTTCCAAACAGAAAACCAATACAAAGTTGTAGTCTATCAAAAAGCCTTTGGAGATAACTACTACAAGGTTATTGGTGTTGGCCTCAGAATTATCAATCCACAAAAGTAAAACCGTTTGATTATTTTCTATTCCTCGTAAAGTTCTTATCTTTGATTGACCAACTACAATAAACCTCATGGTACAATCAATAACAAACGGCATAAAAATATCTGTTAAAACAAGATATAATGGTGCTATACAACAAGGCGAAAACGAATTCAACGCTTTTAGTTATTATATCTCCATTGAAAATGAAACCACGGACACTGTACAGCTTCTAGAACGTTTTTGGGAAATCTCCGACGCGTTAAATGACAAAGAATATATAGAAGGGGAAGGCGTTGTTGGTCAAAAACCTATTATTCAACCCAACGAATTTTACACCTATAAATCTAACTGCTTTTTATTTGCCGCTTTTGGATCTATGAAAGGAAGTTTTAAAATGATTAACATCAATACAAAAGAATATTTTGAAGTAATCATTCCAACATTTCAGCTAACAACGACTCCATTACTTAACTAATGAAACTTAGATTAAAAAAGAAAAGCAAGAAACTTGCAAAAGTGAAGGCTGCTGAATGTTTTAATTGCAGACATCCATTTTTTGGAAATGAAAAATTCTGCCCCGAATGTGGACAAATAAATAAGAACCCAAAAATTACCTTCGGAAGTTTTATACACGAAGTTTTTAATGGATTTATTTCTTGGGATTCAAAATTCTGGACAACTTTTATTCCTTTATTAATCAAACCAGGAAAGGTTTCTCGAGATTATATTGACGGAAAAAGACAGCGTTATGCGAATCCATTTCGTTTTTATTTAACCATTTCCGTTTTATTTTTTTTGATCGTCGGTATCACAGAAAGCTATGATAAATTTGACGAATTCAGAAAAGGGAAGCCAGCCAAATCAATCCCTACAATTAATGCTCAGATTGACAGTATAACAGCTGCTATTGATCCTGCATCAATTCAGTTTGCAACAAATTTAAACAAGGCCTTAAAAAAAATAGACTCTACAGACAGAGAACAAATACGAAAAGCAATTCCTGTTTTAAAGCTCGACTCATTAAAAAACAATACATATGCTAGTAATAGCATACAAATTAGCTTTATTCCAGATTTCGCGAAATTTTATGCATTTCAAAAAAAATATCCAAAAGTAGGTATTGAAGATGCTTTGGACAGTATAAATGTTGAACACACCTTTTTCAATCGTTTTTTATACAGCAGAGTTAAAGCTGCAAATGAAATAGGAAAGAATGACAATGAAAAACTTACACAATTAAAAAAACAGTTTATTTCTTATGTTTCCATATCACTCTTTATTTTCTTGCCTCTTTTTACCTTATTTTTAAAGTTATTTTATATCAGAAGAAAATACACCTATGTAGAACACTTGGTATTTGTGTTTCATACCCAAACAGTATTTTTCCTGCTTTCAATAATCTTTTATCTCGTCTATTATTTCAAGCCTAATGACTATATGATAGGCATTTTTCTACTACTCTTTTCAATTTATTTGTATTTGGCTATGAGACGATTTTATCAACAAGGACGTTTTAAAACCTTCTTGAAATTTATATTGTTGAATTTTTCATTTTTAATAGTATCAACCATTGGAGTAATGATTATTGGACTCATTACCTTTATGATGTATTAAATTAAACTAAAATAGTTCATTTCTATTCCTGAAGCTTCTTTTTTAACTGAAGTAACACTTCTAGTTTCTACATAGTCGCGTTTCATTTTTAATGAGTTTCCTAAGGTTCCTATTTCAGCGTTGTGATGAAATTTTAAGATGTCTTCTTGAGTAAATTCTTGGTGATTTTCCAACCATTTTGCAAACCACATTTTTCGCAATTCTTTTTCTTCTTGTGTGTACAATGTCGATGAAGACCAAATTTTTGGTTCTTGTTTTAGTTCAGAAAAATGTTGCTTTTCCCCATCCCAAACCAACTCATAAGCAGATAATTCAGCATTCCAATCCACCAAAACAATGGTAAAAGGGGCAATTCCATTTAAATCAACGTTCTTGATATATGCTATAAAATCATCGGACTTCAACATTGCTTTTACAATAATCCCCCTACTCATTTTATAAGAGGCCTCACGTTCATAAGACTCAAAACCGCCATTTAACAAACAAACCAATCTGTTTTTAGAACTCAATCCAATCCATGTTCCTCCAGCCAATACATCTTTGGGGTATGTCAACACAATTCCTTCTTCTACATATTCTTTTGGAGATATTGTTTTTCTACTCGGTTGCTCGTCTCTATTTGATGTTAAAATAAAATCGTTATTCCCTAATGGTAAATACGTAACTGTACACATAATATAGTATCTGTTTCTGATAATTTACAAAACAAAATCAAATCAGTATAACTAAAAATAATTTGTAACTTTGTCTCTTGAAAAGTGATTCTAATTTCGTTGATTTCTTTGTAACTAGTTAGTCGCAAAATAATCACCAGGTTTCACTTAAAGAAAAACAAACTAAAAATAAAACACACTAAAAATGGGAAGAGGTTTTTTTAAAGTTCCAGAAGCAGTAAATGAGCCCGTTAAAGGCTATGCTCCAGGGTCTCCAGAAAGAGAAGAACTTTTAGCAACTTACAAAAAAATGTACAATAGCAATATTGATGTGCCAATGCATATTAATGGGCTAGAAGTAAGAACTGGTAACACCAGAAATATTACGCCTCCACATGACCATAAGCATGTTGTTGGACAATATCATATCGCTGAAAAATCGCACGTAGATGCTGCAATTTCTACTGCATTGGCTGCAAGAGAAGCATGGTCTAGTGTTAGCTGGATGGAAAGAGCTTCTATCTTTTTAAAGGCTGCTGAATTATTAGCAGGTCCTTATAGAGCAAAAATGAATGCTGCTACAATGATTGCACAATCTAAAAATGTGCACCAAGCAGAAATTGATGCCGCTTGTGAAATGATTGATTTTTTCCGTTTCAATGTACAATACATGACAGACATCTTTAAAGATCAACCTGATTCTGCACCAGGAATCTGGAACAGAGTTGAATACAGACCTTTAGAAGGATTTGTATATGCAATTACACCATTTAACTTTACTTCTATTGCGGCTAATTTAGTTGCAGCACCAGCTTTAATGGGGAATGTTGTTGTTTGGAAACCTTCTGATCATCAAGCATATTCTGCACAAGTAATTGTAGATTTATTTAAAGAAGCAGGTTTACCTGACGGCGTAATAAACGTTGTTTATGGTGATCCAGTAATGATTACCGATACTGTTTTAGCTTCTCCAGATTTCTCTGGATTGCACTTCACAGGATCTACACATGTTTTCAAAAATTTATGGAAACAAATTGGAAACAACATCCACAACTATAAAACATATCCAAGAATTGTTGGAGAAACAGGTGGAAAAGATTTTATCTGGGCACATAATTCTGCAAATCCATTACAAGTTGCAACTGGAATTACTAGAGGTACTTTTGAATATCAAGGACAAAAAT
>JAESTN010000117.1 GCA_016763595.1 Flavobacteriaceae bacterium
ATGTGGACAAAGTGGAAACAGATCCTGTTCTTATGCAAACGCCCCTGCTTTAAGAAAGATCGAAACTGAATCCAGAGTTCTCGCTATGAATGTAGAGAGCGTAGCTTTATTACCAGATACTCTTTCAACTTGTCCTAAGAATGCCAAATAAACTTGGATTGCCCAATTTAGGACTTGGATTAGGTCTTAGAAGTCAACATTTTGACCATATTCTAAAAAAATCACCTGAAGTAGATTGGTTTGAAGTGATTTCAGAAAATTTCATGGACTCACATGGAAGACCGAGACAAATTTTAAAACAAATAGCAGAGAGATACCCCGTGGTAATGCACGGGGTATCTATGTCTATTGGTAGTACTGATCCGCTAAATTTTGAATACCTCAAGAGTTTGAAAACATTGGCAGACGAAGTAAACCCTGCTTGGATTAGTGATCATTTATGTTGGACAGGTGTTTTAACAACCAATTCACACGATTTACTTCCTTTACCACTCAATGATGAATCTTTACAGCATGTTTGTGATCGCATCAATCAGATACAAGATTATTTGGAAAGACCGCTTATTATAGAGAATCCAAGTACCTATGCTACATTCAAGAATTCGACCATTCCCGAATGGGAGTTTTTAAGAATTATGACTGAAGAAACTGGTTGTGGATTGCTACTAGACGTGAACAATGTGTTTGTTTCTTCTTTTAACAATGATTTTGATCCTGTTGAATATATCAACGGACTTCCTCATGACAAAATAGTACAAATGCATTTGGCTGGACACCAGAATTGTGGAAATTATATTATAGATACCCATGACCGTGAGGTGAATACTCAGGTATGGAAACTCTTTCAAATGACCTACCAACTCGCTAGTGACGCTTCTATTTTATTAGAATGGGATGGTAACATTCCGGCTTTTGACGTGTACCATTCTGAACTGCTAAAATCAAAAAAATACATGGATCCGACTTTTACGGAAAGTGCTCAAGAAAAAATATATGCAGATCAAGAACAGGTTTCCAATCCGTTGAACGTTGTATCTTTAGAATTAACGGGGCATTCAGAATATTAAATATGGAAGAAAAAGTAACCATACCATTGTCTAGCTTTCAGCTATGGATGCAGCAATTATTGCTCGATCCTTATCAACAAACGAATGTTGACCCTAAGAGCTTACTTCAAGATTCCTTCAATGCTTCTTCTTTAGAGGCTATTGTACATCACTCAAAAAGGTTGACAGCTAGTGAACATATAGGAATTTATCAGCGAAGTTATATTGCGCGCTTGCGAAATTGTATGTCACAGCAATTTAGTGCTTTAGAATATGCTTTAGGAGAAGATATTTTCTGTGCGTTTGCTGATGATTATCTTGCTTCTACGCCCTCTTACAACTACAATTTATCATTATTGGGAAAGCATTTTTCTGACTATTTAGAAGAAAACAGGCCTGATGCAGCTGAAGAAATAAAAGAAGATTGGATTGATTTCATCATTGAATTGGCAAAGTTTGAATATGCTATTGGAGTTATTTTCGAAGAGAAAGCTGAAGAAGAGTATCAATTGGCTGATCTCAATTCTGATGAGGGAAAGTTAAAATTGGTTCCTATTTGTGAACTCTTTAAATTTCAGTTTCCTGTTCGGAAGTTTTATTCTGACTTTAAAAACGAAAAAAAACCAAGCTTGCCTTTTGAAAACGAAAGTTATTGTGTGGTAATACGGCACAAATTTAAACTTGCTGTTTATGATATCCATAAAGACCAATATGAGTTCTTAAGTTCTTTGAAAAAAGGGATGGATATTCCTACTGCCAAATCTAAATTCATAGAAAACCAGAAAGTAACTACTGCTGAATTTGAGAATGTATGGACCCGTTGGAAAGCACGATGGATAGAAGCGAAACTCTTTCGAGTCTAACCAAGTATGTATGCTTCTCAGTTATGTATGGACTCCCATTATTTGAATTTAAATTATTTTCTGATGCTTCTAAAAAGATTAAAATTACTCACAAAATTATATAACAATTTAGCTATTTATTAAAATGGATTTTACGATTGAATTTACCTCTGGCGGAAATCATGGACACCAACTCAAAGACGCATTGGGCGGTCTTACTATTGGTCGTTTATTTGATTTGAATTATGTTCATACTCCTTATGAATATTTAGATTTTTTTGGAATCGGATATAACTATCAGGTTGTAAAAAAGGAAGAACGACAGGCAAAGTACAAACAGATAAAAAGAGTGAGTGGTCCACTTTGGTGTGGCATAGATGATTATGATGAGATGTATGATTATTTCAAAGAAAAACTACTCAATGTAGAAGAGAATACCTTAATCATTTTAGACAATGCCTTAAGAATTCACCCTTTTCAAACCATTCCTTGGCATCAAGAAGGGCGGTTGAAATACGATGTCTGTTCTGCAATTCAGCAAGAACTTTCAGCTAATTTCATAGCACTTCATTCAATAGAATTAAACACCCCAAAAACACCAATAGAAGTTGTTGTTCATATCAACAGAGGAATGGATTATGACAGAGAAATCTACCCACAACATTTTACCAGCCCGTATGCTGTACGGTTTATGTTTCCGATGGAATACTATGAAAACATTATGGTTCACATAGAAAAAGTATACGGCATCGGAAATGTGAATTTTAAAATTTACACAGAAGAATTGAACTCTGAAGATATTACCGAACATTTTAATAACAGAGCAAATACAAAGGTTTTACTGGGGACCAATCGCGAAAAGAAAAATTACGACCTGGTTCACTCTATTTATAAAGCTTTTGTTGAAGCCGATATTTTAGTCTGTTCTAACAGTAGTTTTTCTGTGATGTGTTCTTATTTCCGAAAAGGCAGAAAAACCATATATCATCCTCACTTACAGTTGCGGTATTTAGAAGAGCCCTTTTATATTGGAACCGATGATGAAGGTGCGTTTGATATTCAGTTGTTAGAGGAAGCACTTACAGTTTATTAAATGGATGCCCTGAAAAAAAAGATTGATATCGAATTATTTTTACTTTGTTATAACGAGCAAAAGATGATTCCACATGCACTTAATTATTATGCAAAGTTTTGTAGTCGTATTACTATTTTTGACAATGACAGCACCGATAACTCGGTTGAACTGATTCGTGCTTTTGATGAAAACATTTGTATTTTAAGATTGGATAGTAATGGAGAACACCGAGAAGATTTAGATGTTTGGTGTTCAAAGAATGAAGCATACTATTTAACAGTTAAACCAACTACAGATGATTCTTTTATTAATAATTTTCAATGGAAAGGACGTACTGTTTTTAAATATTGGTATGCATTTTGTGAATTAGATAAAAATTTTGGTGAAGAGTATTCTAAATTAATGATAA
>JAESTN010000008.1 GCA_016763595.1 Flavobacteriaceae bacterium
GATAGAGATTTTCCGCCTTTTAATAGAATTTCTATGGATGGTATTTCTATTGATTATTCTCAATTTAAAAAAGGGCAACGAAGTTTTAGTATTGAAGGAATTCAGGCAGCGGGAAGCGAACAAATCTCGTTGCAGAACTCAGAAAATTGTATTGAAGTAATGACGGGAGCTGTATTGCCAAGCAATACAAATGCAGTGATTAGATATGAAGATGTCATTATTGAAAACAGCATAGCTACAATCCAAATAAATGAAGTCCGAGACCTTCAGAATATTCATGGGAAGGGAAAAGATGGTAAAGTTGGTGATCTATTAATTGAGCAAAACACACGAATCTCTGCAGCAGAAATAGGCGTATTAGCAACCGTAGGAAAAGCAACTGTAAAAGTTGCGAAAACTCCGAAAGTGATGATTGTTTCTACAGGAGATGAGTTGGTTGGAGTTGAAGAAACTCCCCTAACACATCAAATACGCAGGTCTAATGTATTTACCTTGGTTTCATTATTAGAGAAATTGAATATCCCTTCAGAAACGGCACATATTACGGATGATAAACCTGTATTAAAAAAGAAGATAAAAGCCTATTTACAAGCATACGATGTGTTGCTATTTAGTGGCGCAGTTAGTAAAGGGAAATATGATTTTTTGCCAGAAGTATTAGACGAACTTGGAGTTCATAAACGATTCCATAAAGTCACTCAAAGACCAGGGAAACCTTTCTGGTTTGGGCGTAAAACGCCTTTAAGTATTGAGCAAGATGAGGTGGGTATACCTGGATTGGAGTACACAGATAAACGCACTGAGAATAAACGTCAAGACAGTACAATTGTGTTTGCGTTTCCAGGAAATCCAATTTCTACCTTTGTCAATTGTTTGGCATATTTTTATCCTTGGTATTATAAGTCTGTTGGCATAGCAGCGCAAGAAGAAAATGCAATTTTAGCAGAGGATGTAAATTTTAAACCAAGCTTAACATACTTTTTACAAGTAAAACTGAGTTATAGATATGGGCATTTAATAGCAACTCCGATTGCAGGAAATGGTTCAGGAGATTTGGCCAGTTTGGTAAACACAGATGCGTTTATACAATTACCAGCAGCACAAAATGAGTTTAAAAAAGGAGATGTTTTTAAGATAATTCGCTATCGATAATTGTAGTTTTTAATGTTGAGTTATGAAAAAAGGAGAAATTAATGAAGATGCCTATTTTGGTGTTTTTTATGAAAATCATGATAATTGCACGTATATAAAAGCAAATAAAGAAGGTCTTGGGTTTTTTATAAATGAATTGAAAGAGAGATTAGATGATTTTGAGTTCCATTTATCAAAAGAAGATCATTATGCTGTAATTAACTTTAAAAAGGAAGAATGGTTTGATGATAATTCACATATTCATTTTGATTGGATAGAACCTACAGCTAAATCAAGAAAAGAAATTATTGCAATACCTGAAGAAGTTTATAAGTCCAAATGGTATGATAAAATAACCTCCTTTTTATGGAGATTAATTTTGTTTTTTTTAATTGCTTCTTTTTTGATAGGCATATTTACTACACTTAAATGGCTTTATAAAATAATATTTTAAATGAAAGACTTTTCACATATAAATAAAAAGAACCAACCTAAAATGGTAAATGTTTCTGACAAGGCAATTACCAAAAGAACTGCCATTGCAAAAGCAACCATGTTTTTAGGAAAAGAAATTATTTCTCATTTTATCAATGATGATTTAATTACCAAAAAAGGGCCTGTTTTTCAAACTGCAATTATAGCAGGAATTCAAGCCGTAAAAAAAACATCAGAATTGATTCCGATGTGCCATCCATTACTAATTAACGGAGTTGATATAGATATTGACATTGTGGATGCAGAACATATAGAAGTCTTTTGTGCCGTAACGATTGAAGGAAAGACTGGTGTAGAAATGGAAGCCTTAACAGGCGCAAATATTACCTGTTTAACCATTTATGATATGTGCAAAGCAATTTCACAAAAAATGGTAATTAAAGAAGTAATGTTGGTAGAAAAAACTGGTGGAAAATCTGATATTAAAAATGACTAAACATACAAAACATACAAACATTACAAAAAGAAAGAACGACACCTTTGCTCCAAACGAGCTGGTGCTTTTAGGAACAAAATGTGGAGTAATAGCTGATCTTGTAAATAGAGTTTCTGAAAAATTGTCAAATTATAAATTGGCATATTTTGATGCGTCACATGCAAAAGATGTAAGGGAGAATAGCTTGTCAGAATATGTATTTCACCACGAAGGAAATCTGCAAATAACGACTTCAAGTAACGTAAATAAATTTGCGCAACGTTTGCAGTTCGCACAACACGATTATGTGTTTATAAATGGAAATCATTACGCAGGGTCGAAACAAGTGGTGTTTCTAGATCCAGAAAAAGAAGCATCAATCAATAAAAGAATTGATCAGATTTCTGAGCTAGCATTTTTTATAAAATTATCGAATGTTATTGAACCATTTCAATCGGTAAAAGACAAATTCCCAAATTGGAAAGAGATCCCACAATATGAATTGTCAGATATTGAAAACATCACCAATCATATTTCAGGATTGATACAAGAAACGATTCCGAAAATAAATGGCTTGGTATTGGTTGGAGGAAAAAGTACACGAATGGGAACGGATAAATCTCAGTTGAACTATTTTGGGAAACCACAAAAAGAGCATGTAAAGGAGTTGTTAGAAAACAATGCATTGAAAACCTATTATTCGGTGCAAAAGGATGCTGGAAATGAAAATGAGATTCATGATTCTTTTTTAAATTTAGGACCTTTTGGAGGGATCTGTTCTGCATTTCAGAAAGATCCAAATTCGGCATGGTTGGTGTTGGCGACAGACCTGCCTTTTGTAAATGACGAATTGATTGAGTTATTACTAAGCAAAAGAAACCCTTCTAAAATTGCCACTGCAATTAAAGGGAAAGGCAAGGAGTTTGTAGAGCCATTAATTGCCATTTACGAACCAAAAGCATATCCAATTTTACTTCAATATTTAGCCCAAGGGTATTCGTGTCCACGTAAACCATTAATTAATTCTGATGTTGAAATTGTAGAAGTTGATGATGCTTTGATACGAAATATAAATACTCCAGAAGAATTTAAAGCAGTTAAAGACGAATTAGATTCTTTGTAATTGTGCGGAGGTAGAACGAAGTAATCTTTCAATAAATAATAAGATTGCCATCGTTTTTTAGATTTCTAAATGAGAACGAACATAAAAATGAAACCAACAAAAAAACAACTTTTTAAACGCCAAATTACCTTGTCTGAAATAGGTGAAGAAGGACAGCAAAAACTACAAAACGCTTCTGTTTTGGTAGTTGGTTGTGGTGGCTTAGGAAGTCCGATTGCTGTACATTTGGCAACAAGTGGAATTGGTAAAATTCATTTGGTGGATTTCGATACTATTGATGTGACCAATTTACATCGTCAGGTTTTTTATTCGTTGGCTGATGTTGGGAAATCAAAAGCAGCAACACTTGCTAATTTTATTAAAGATAGAGCGCCTTTTACAGACGTTACTTTTAGTGCTATGCCACTTACAAAAGCAACCGTTTTTGAACAAATTACGGAAGTTGATATCGTTATTGACGGAACAGATTCATTACCAACAAAGTATTTGTTAAATGATGCCTGTGTGTTAAGCAACAAACCGTTAGTGTATGGTTCTTTGTATAAATTTGATGGGTATGTCGCTAGTTTTAATGTAAAGCAAGAAGACGGAACTTATTCTACAAACTTAAGAGATGTATTTCCTAAAATGGCAACAGATGTTCCAAATTGTTCAGCAACAGGAACGTTAAACACTATTGTAAGTTTAATAGCAGCGCAACAAGTAAACGAAGTATTAAAGTTGATTACAGGAATTGGAAAACCATTAACAAACCAACTCTTAATTTATAATTCTTTGCAGAATTCACAATTAAATATGAAACTTAAACCTTTAGTTTCTAGAGATGAGGTTCAAAATATATTTAAAAAAGAAACCTATTTTGATGCGAGTTGTGAAGTGCAAAACCGAGATTGGCTGATTTCTGCTGAAGAGTTGAAGAAAATTTTTTCGGACACTGAGCGTAGTCAAAGTGTAGAAATCATTTCTGTATTAGAAAACCTAGAAGCACCATTTAAGGTGGATCAAGAAATTTCTATTAAAAAATTAAACATTGAAGAATTTCAAATTGATATATCGAAAAAATATGTGTTAGTTTGCCAAAAAGGAATTACAAGCTATAAAGCAACACAAATCTTGAAAGAAAGATTTCCAGATGCAAACATTCTTAGTTTAGCTGGCGGAATAAATGACTATTAAATGACAAATCCCATTAAATTTTATACCCAAGAGAAATTAAGTCTTGAGGCAGAAGTGGCAACATTGAAAAAGACTTTGTATACAATTAGTGCTTTTCGTTTGACTGTATTCTTCACAACCATATTGGGAATCTATTATTTCTTTGGAAATGGACTGGCTGTTTCTATTGTTGCTGTAGTAGGTTTTTCAATTTTCGCCTTATTGCTGGTTAAAAACGCAAAATTACAAAGAGAAAAGGAAATTTTAATGTCTAAAGTAAGAATCAATGCAACAGAAATTGCAGTTTTAAACGGTGACTATAAAAATTTAAACTCAGGAAATGAATTTGTAGACCCACATCACTTTTATAGTAATGATATTGATTTGTTCGGAATCGGTTCATTTTTTCAGTACTCTAACAGAACAGCTACAGAAGAAGGTGCTCAAGCGTTCGCAACACTATTAACTGAAAATAAAATTGATCAAATTGAAGAAAAACAAAAGGCGGTTCAGGAACTAGCTGAAAAAGTAATATGGAGGCAACATTTTTCTGCAATTGCTAGTTTGGTAAAAGTCCAGTTTAGTTCAAAATCAATTTTAAACTATATAAAAAACTACACAACAGTACTGTCTAGTTATTTTGAGAGTTTTGTAAAAGTGTTTTATTTGATTTCTATAGGGTTGATTGTATTAATCAGTGCGAGTCTAATTCCATTTACACTACTTGTAATTTGGTTTTTTATTGGATTGTTTATTTCTGCTTCACAGATGAAAAAAACGAGTCATATTTACAATCAATCAAGTAAAGCAAAAGAAACGTTCAAACAATATTATCAATTATTATCAGAAATTGAAAAGCAATCTTTTTCTTCAAATCTGTTAAAAGAAAATCAGCAAAATTTACAATCAGAAAAGGAAAA
Organism: Flavobacteriaceae bacterium; assembly: GCA_016763595.1. GTDB lineage: Bacteria > Bacteroidota > Bacteroidia > Flavobacteriales > Flavobacteriaceae > Polaribacter. Next base: position 5,240 of record JAESTN010000008.1, read on the forward strand.
AGCATCTTTAATTTTTCAAAAATTTTCTAGAATTCTGGATTCTTTTGATCAGCGAAATAATATAATTATAGCTGTGGTTGGTAATGCATTATTTCTATGGGATATTCAGAATGCTATGAAGGTAGAAAAATGGATTTCGAAGTATAAACATACAGTAGAAAATTGGTTCGAAGTAATTACTTTTTTCGATGCTCAAAATACCTTAGCGAATTTCTCTTACAATCACCCAACTTTTGTGATGCCAGTAATTAGTGCTGCATCTACCATTATAAAAGCAACACAGTTAGGGCATCCTTTATTAAAGTCAGACAAAAGAATAGACAACGATTTTATAATTGATAAAGAGCAGTTTTTTATTGTTACTGGAGCAAATATGGCAGGGAAAAGTACTTTTTTAAGAACGGTTTCATTAACGATGGTGATGTCAAATATTGGTTTGCCAGTTTGTGCAGAAAAAATGGAATACAACCCCATAAAATTAATAACCAGTATGCGAACTTCAGATTCGTTGGCAGATGATGAATCGTATTTCTATTCTGAATTAAAGCGATTGAAATTTATTGTAGATCAAATAGAAACAGAAGATTATTTCATCATTTTAGATGAAATTTTAAAAGGAACAAATAGCAAAGACAAAGCGATTGGTTCTAAGAAATTTGTAGAAAAATTAAGCAACTCTAAGTCTACTGGAATTATAGCAACCCACGATGTGAGTTTGTGCGAATTGCAAGATGAATTTAAAGATATTAAAAACTATTTTTTCGATGCGAAAATACATGACAATGAATTGCATTTTGATTACACTTTGAAACAAGGAATTTGTAAAAACATGAATGCTTCTTTCTTATTGAAAAAAATGGAAATTATTTAGGTACGAAGCACAATCAATTGCCAATTTTGATTGTTAGATTGATGTTCTTTTAGTACTTCAAAACCGATCGCTTTATGTGCATTTACTGAGCGTACGTTTTTAACATCAACCTCTGTAATAATTGCATTGTATTCTTTAGAAATATTTTCCTTCATATAGTTGTAAAGTGCTCTAAATATTCCGCGTTTCCGATACTCTTTATCTATGCAAATTTGTCCCATTACCATGTAATTAAGAGGGGCGTTTAATTCATTGATTGCTTTATCAGATAAATTAAACATTGGGGTTAACAACGGAATTTCATTTCTGAATTCTTGCAACATACAAAGTGCATATCCAACAACTTTGTCATTGTGTTTTGCAATTATATGTGGATGTGCATCATGCATTTTTGTTAAAAGAGTTAAGGTATGTTGAGCACTTACAAAACCTTGTTCAGTTAATTCACTTGTTGAGATATTTACAGGTAAGTTTTTTTGTTGAAGAACTATTATTTCTTCTAGCTCTTTGTTTGTAGTTGTGAGTTGGTATTTAATCATAGAGGTACATACTTTTAGCTAAA
>JAESTN010000118.1 GCA_016763595.1 Flavobacteriaceae bacterium
ATATTCAACTTGTTTGTAGAATATTTAACAAATGAAGATAATCAAACTTGATGCCATCGACTCTACCAATTCTTTTTTAAAAGAATTGGCACAGAATAGTAGTCTCGAAAACTATACAATCGTTACAACTAAAGAGCAAAAAAAAGGCAGAGGACAAATGGGAACACAATGGGTTTCTGAACCTAATAAAAACTTACTTTGCAGTGTTTATGTGGCCTTTGATAAATTTCCTGTAGCCGACAAGGTGTTTCTTAACTATGCCGTTTCTTTGGCGGTAATTTATGCTTTGGAAAAGTTTAACGTACCTAAATTAGCCATTAAGTGGCCAAACGACATTTTGTCATCTAATCAGAAAATTTGTGGTGTTTTGGTAGAGAATGTCATGCAGAGCATGGAGATTAAGTCAGCAATTATTGGAATTGGTATTAATGTTAATCAAGAAGTTTTCCCTAATCACTTAAAAAATGTCACATCCATAAAGAACGAAGTAAAACGAGATATTGATTTGGACGAGCTGCTTCACTCATTTGTAGATGAGTTAAAAAGAGCGATTGCTTTTATAACAAATTCGACTCCTCACGTTTTAGAGAAGAATTATTTAGAACTGTTGTATAAAAAAAACATCCCTACTATGTTTAGAAATAGTAACGATGTTTTGTTTATGGGTAAAATAGTAGGTGTTTCTCTTCAAGGAAAATTACAAATTGAGTTTGAAGATGAGTCCATACAAGAATTTGGAATTAAAGAAGTTTCTTTTGCTTAAAGTTTAGAAATGTTTTCGGCTAATACTTCAATGAATTTTGTTAGTGGTTTTTTGACCATCATAGCCATCATTGGGTTGAAATCTCCACTAAATACTAATTGTGCCTGAGATTCATTTTCAGAAATCTCAGTTAAATTTCCAGACAATGTAAATGGTAATTTACTACTTGCTGCTCCTAGAGTTATGTTAGAAAATTCTGTTTTCTCTTTTAAAACCAATCTAATTTCTGGCATTCCTTTTAAGGAAAACAGAAAAGAATCTCCATCAACTTCAAATTTTTGAGTATTTTCTGGCATCAATTGTTCAAAGTTTTTTAAATCTGATAAAAACTCAAATACTTCTTTTGAAGATTTTGCAACAGATACTTTTGCGCTTTTTAAATTCATAATTTTATATTATTGATTCCACTCACTTGGGTTTGATCTCCAGGCTTGTAATGTGTTTAATTCTTTTTCTGAAATGTACTTGTTGTCTAAAGCTTGTTCAAGTAAGTACTCATAACTGCTTAATGTCGTTAATTCTATATTTTTTTCTTTAAAATTAGTTGAAGCAATATCAAATCCATAGGTAAAAATTGCGACCATTCCTTTAATATTCACATCAGCTTCTTTTAAGGCCTCTACGGCTTGTAAGCTGCTTTTTCCAGTGCTAATTAAATCTTCAATAACAACTACATTTTGACCTTTTTCAATATGACCTTCAATTTGGTTTTTTCTACCATGCTTCTTAGCTTCAGGTCTAACATATACAAAAGGAACCCCTAATTCTTGGGCAACAAGAACACCAATGGCAATTGCGCCAGTAGCAACACCAGCAATAACATCGGGTTTTCCATGCTTCTCTTCAACCAATTTAGCGATTTCTTCTTTTAAGAAATTTCGAACAGCTGGAAAAGATAAGGTAATTCTGTTGTCGCAATAAATAGGAGATTTCCAACCAGAAGCCCAATTAAAAGGTTCTGTTGTATTTAGTTTTATCGCTTTTATCTGTAATAGAAATTCAGCTGTTTTTTTTGCTGTATCTTTGTTTAAAATCATGTAGCAAATGTATAAAGTTTTTGTAAATGATAAGCCAATTATCTTAACAGATTCATTAAAAAATGATAACAGTTACCCCGTTTATATTTTTAATGAGGTAGTAATTGATGAAGTTTTGCATAAATTGAGAAGAGGAAATACGAACGGTATGAATCTATTTTGTTCAAATTTAGCTGCAGATTGGAGTACTTTTAAAAAAGAATTTAAGGTTGTGTTTGCAGCTGGTGGTTTAGTAACAAACCCTACTAATGAAATACTTTTTATATACCGATCTAATGTTTGGGATTTGCCAAAAGGAAGAGTAGAAGAAGGAGAATCTATAGAGGAAACAGCTGTTAGAGAAGTAGAAGAAGAATGTGGCGCTGAAGGATTAAAACTAATAAAACCTTTGTTGATTACGCATCATTTGTTTTATATGGATCACATTCAGCAAATGAAAATTACCCACTGGTTTTTGATGGAAGCTGATTTTCAGAAAAACTTAAAGCCACAGTTGGAAGAAGGGATTACTAAAGTCCTTTTCAAGAATAAAGATGAAGTGCAAGAGGCCATGAAGAACACCTATGCAAACATCAAGCTAGTTTTAGATACATATTATAAAAACTAAATCTAAAATTAAACTTATCTTTGCCGACTTTCAGAAAACTTATATGCCATGATGAAATATATTAAAAGCAAAACGTTGAATATAAAAGACGATACTTTTGCAGGAATTACAGTTTCTTTAGCGATGATTCCAGAAGTAGTAGCATTTGCTTTTGTTGCACAAATAGACCCATTGGTAGCCCTTTCTGGAGCTTTTATTATCGGATTAATTACGGCTGTTTTTGGTGGTAGACCAGGATTAATTTCTGGAGCAGCTGGTGCCGTTGCAGTTATTTTTGTAACCATGATTTCTCAAGGTCATGCCAAAGGAATGTTAATGGATACGCCTATAGATAATATGGGGTATTATTATTTGTTGGCTGCAGTTATTTTAATGGGCTGTTTTCAAATAGGAGCTGGATTATTAAAATTAGGCCGTTTTGTGCGTTTAATTCCACACTCTGTAATGATGGGGTTTGTAAACGGACTGGCTATTGTAATCTTTATAGCTCAGGTAAAAATGTTTACACACAAAGAAGCAACAGTGTCTCCTGAAGGTGTAAAGAGTTATATAAATATAGCAATGAACGGTAGCGAATTGTATATTATGTTAGGCTTAGTTGGGTTAACAATGTCAATTATTTGGTTGCTGCCAAAATTAACAAAAAAGATTCCTGCAGCATTAACAGCTATTTTGGTAACCACTGGAATTGTGATTTTTGGAGGAGTTGATGTAAGTACAGTTGGATCTTATATTATTGAAGGTGGAGGAAATGGATTGTCTGGAGAGTTTCCAACGCCCAATACCGAATTATGGCAAAACTTACCAATCAACTTAGATACGTTTATGTTTATTTTACCCTATGCATTTTTAGCAGCTAGTGTTGGTTTGATAGAGTCATTAATGACCATGAACTTAGTTGATGAGTTAACTGAAACTAGAGGGAACGGAAATAGAGAGTGTGTAGCACAAGGAGCAGGGAATATCGTAAGTGGATTGTTTGGAGGAACCGGTGGTTGTGGAATGATTGGACAAACAGTAATTAATATTAATGCAGGTGGTAGAGGAAGAGTATCTGGAATTGTAATGTCTTTAACCTTGTTGACTTTTATTTTATTTACAGATAAATATATTGAACAAATACCAATTGCAGCCTTGATTGGAGTGATGTTTATGATGGTTATCGAAACATTTGCTTGGTCTAGTTTTAGAATTTTAAGAAAAATACCAGCTTCTGATGCTTTTGTTTTAATAGTCGTTTCTGTTGTGACAGTTTTATTTGATTTGGCAATTGCTGTATTTGTGGGAGTTATTATTTCTGCATTGGTTTTTGCATGGGAAAACGCCAAGAAAATTAGAGCAAGAAAACGTATTAAAGAAGATGGAACCAAAGTATATGAAATTTGGGGGCCATTATTTTTTGGAAGTATTTCAGCATTTAATGAGAAGTTTGATCCAAAAAATGATCCAAAAATGGTAGAGATAGATTTTGTAGAAGCACGAATTAGTGATCATTCTGCAATTGAAGCTATTTTTGCTTTGGTAGAAAAATATCAGGCGCAGGGAAAAACAATAAAACTAAAACATTTGAGCGAAGACTGTAAAGTGTTGTTGTATAAGTCTAGCCCTATCTTTAAAGGGGTAATTGAAGAGGCAATCGATGATCCTAGGTATCATTTAGCAGCAAACCCAGAAGACTTTCCTAAGCCATTATCAGAATACAAATTTTAATCAGAAATAAACGCTTGCCAATCGTTTGGTGTGTTTAAATTTTGAATACATACCCCATCAGAAACGTCAATAAAAGAAATTTCTGATGGGGTGTTTTTTTTGATTTGAAAATCTAATCTGGCATTCGGGTCAGAAAGGCTTATATTTAAAAGGAGTTGGCAAAATTCAGGTGTTATTTTAATTGGATGTCCTTTTTTGTCTTGGTACTTCGGAATAACAATTACATTTTCTTCGATATTTAGTTTTCTTTGTTCTTGCTTATTAAATAGCGGGACATCAATAGGTAAAATGAATGCTTGTTGGTTTAAGCCTACATGTTTTAAAATTGATTGTAACGTAGAAAATAGCCCAAATTTCGGGTTCGGATTTATCACGACTCTAATTTGCTTTTTTTTATAAGAAATAGCCGTTTTAGTAGCGTCCTTTAACCAAGGAATTGCATTAAAATACAATTGGGTGTCATGTCCCAATCCAATAATAACCTCAGTACCTATAAAGGTTTCAATTTGAGATAAAATCCAAAAGCTATTGTTGTGTTTTAACAATCCTTTTGGTGCTCCCATTCGAGAAGATTTCCCTCCTGCAAGAATTATGAGTATGGGGTGACTTTTTTTCATAAAAAAGATTCCCGCCAAAGCGGGAATTTTATTTTGATTCTATTTTTTTAAACAATTCCGTGATCAGATAAAGGTAATGTTCTGTAGCGTTTACCGGAAGCATTAAAAATTGCATTTACAATAGCTGGTGCAATTGGTGGAACACCTGGTTCGCCAACACCAGTTGCTGCTTCGTCACTATCTACAATAGTAATATCTATAGGTGGAACTTCATACATTCTCGTCATAATATAATCATGGAAATTACTTTGTTCAATAGCTCCATCTTTTGCCGTTATTTTTCCATGTAAAGCAATCGACATTCCAAAGACTGCCGCACCTTCCATTTGATTTAGAACGTTGTCTCTGTTCAATACCATTCCGCAATCTAAAGCGGTCCAAATATTTTGAACTTTTACTTTGTCATTAATTACAGAAACTTCTACTACAGTGGCAACATAACTGAAAAAGCTATAATAAAAAGCTATTCCTAAACCATGTCCTTCTGGTAGTTTTCTGCCCCAGTTTGCTTTTTTAGCTGCAATATTCATCACGTTTTTTAAACGTTTTGTATTTAATGGATGTGGAGATTTTTCTTCTCTAATTCTATCTTCTCCAATCAAGTTTAATTTAAATTGTAATGGGTCTTTTTCTGCTTGATTTGCCAACTCATCAATAAAAG
>JAESTN010000119.1 GCA_016763595.1 Flavobacteriaceae bacterium
CAACACCCGCTGTATGCTTGGTTGACTAAGAAAGAAAATAATGGCGTTAAAACTGCTGCTGTGAAATGGAACTTTCAAAAATATTTGGTTGATGAAAAAGGCAACTTAATTGATTACTATTTCTCTTTAACCAAGCCAATGAGTAAAAAAATCACAAAACATTTATAGGGATTATTGTAGAATGTAATCTTAAATGACAATTCATCCGTAAAAAAATACAATTCGGTTTCTTTTAATTTCTAAAAGTAAATTCCTACTGCATCTTTGCTGTATAATTAACCAGTACTGTATTATTTCAGTATTATAAAAAAAGAAATCATGAAAGTATTCACAGCAATTTTCGCATTCGTAGTCGTATTTCAAACTTCAATGCACACATCAAAAACCAACACAACAGAAAAAAGAACAATTACGGTAACTGTACCAAATGTCACTAGTGATACAGGAACTGTAAACTATGCATTATATACCAAAGAGGGTTTTATGGCAACACCTGTTCAGGCACATTCGAGTAGCATAAAAGGGAAGAAAAGTACTGTAGTTTTTACAGATGTAATTCCAGGAGAGTATGCAGTTGTTTGTTTCCATGATGCAAATAGTAACGAAAAAATGGATTTTGAGGCAAACGGAATGCCGTTAGAAGATTATGGTATTTCTAACAACCCTGTTACCTATGGTCCGCCAGAATATGATACTGCAAAGTTTGTAGTTGCAGATAAAAATGTAATTTTAGAGATTCGGTTTTAAGAAAGCACATTTAATAAAAAAAATCAAGATTTGAATATGGAAACTAAAAAAGTAATTACTTGGGGAAAATTGCAAAAAGCATTTTGGGCTTGCTTAAAATTGACTATTATTTTCGCAGTAATATTTATTTTAATTTTCCAACAGTTTTCAATAAAAGGTATTTGGATTACATTCTTGATTTCTGCAATGTATAGTTATGGAATTGGTTTTGGAAATGGATTCTTAAATGATTACTTAAATGTAAAGTGGGATTGGATTGAGCAAACAAGTCAACGAGTAACAGCTGGAATTATAGGTACAGTGTTATATATAGTTCCTGTTGTTTTAGGAATCAATTATTTTACTTTTATTGTAATCCAAGACTTAGATTCTTCACTGTTTTTTAGTAGTAGAATTATATGGATAAATGCATTCTATATTCTTTTTTCTTTAGCAGTTGCAACGTTTTTTCATGCGAGAGGTTTTATGAAAAACTGGAAAGCATCTGTAGGGAAAGAAAGCACAAAACAAGAAATTGTTGCAAAAACAGAAACTGCTAAATTCGAGTCTTTAAAAAGTCAAATTGATCCACATTTCTTATTCAATAGTTTAAATGTGTTGACATCATTGATTGGAGAGAACCCGAAGCAAGCAGAGCGATTTACAACGAAATTATCTAAAGTATATCGCTATGTACTGGAGCAACGGAATAAAGAGTTAATTCCGTTATCAGAAGAGTTGCGATTTGCAAGAACCTATATGGAATTATTGCAAATGCGTTTTGAAGAAGGAATTCAGTTTGAAATCCCAGAAGAAACTTCCAATGAAGAATTAAAAATTGTGCCCTTGTCCTTACAATTATTATTAGAAAATGCAGTAAAACACAATGTAGTTTCTTCTAATAAGCCATTAGTTCTTAGAATTTTTGAGGAAGGTAGCGTGCTAATTATAGAAAACAATGTCAATCCGAAAGAAGCGATTGGGAAAAGCACCAAAGTGGGATTGAAGAATATTACAGACAGGTATCGATTACTTACAAAGAGAAGTGTTAGTATCATAAATGATAAAAGAACATTTAAAGTAAGCTTACCGCTATTAACAAAAAACAACAATATTATGTACACAGAAGAGATACAAAACTCTAGTTATGTTAGAGCTGTAGAGAAGGTAGAGAAATTAAAAGAGTTTTATCAAAACATAATCTCTTACTGTATTATTATTCCTTTTCTAATACTCATTAATTTAAACCTAACACCAGATTTTCATTGGTTTTGGTTTCCTATGTTTGGTTGGGGAATAGGCGTTTTATTCCATGGATTAGATGTGTATAGTTACAATCCTATTTTAGGAAGAAACTGGGAAAGTAAAAAGATAAATGAGTTAATGAATGAAGAAGATGATACGTCTAACTGGGAGTAATTTAACGTACTACAAAAATTTAAAATTATGCAATCAAATTATCAACAAGAACAAAAATATTTAAGAGCGAAAGAGCAAGTGGATAAAATTAAAGGGTTTTATGCAAATCTAATCTGCTATTGTTTAGTAATCCCTTTTTTAATCTACATAAACCTTACTTTCTCACCACATTTTCACTGGTTCTGGTTTCCTATTTTTGGATGGGGAATGGGCTTAACTTTTCACGCTATGGATACCTATAAATACAATCCGTTTTTAGGAAAAGGTTGGGAAGATAAGAAAATCAAAGAATTGATGGACGAGGATAAAAAGAACAATAACTGGAACTAGAATTTTAGTAAGATGGAGGATAGAGAAATAAGAGAAGCAAGAGAAGGAAGAAAATATTTAAGAGCCAAGAAAAAGGTTGAAAAAGTAAAAGAAGTTTATGTGCATGGGGCAGTATTTGTTTTTACAATGCCAATAATAATCATGACTAATTTTATGTTTGTGCCAGGGTTTCATTATTTTTGGTTTGCATTATTTGGTTGGGGAATGGCAGTATTCTTACACTGGTTAGTAGTTGTTGGATTTAAATCATCTCTATTTGGTAAAGATTGGGAAGAGCGTAAAATTAAAGAAGCGATGGAAGAAGAAAATAAGAATAATAATTGAAAATAATATTTTAGATAATGGAAAATAGAGAGACAATAGAAGGGTTAAAATATATAAGAGCAAAAAAAAGAGTAGAGAAAATTAAAGGGTTTTACATTCATTTTGCAGTGTACATAGTGGTGAACTTAATGCTAAGTTGTGTTATCATATATGGTATCACTTCTGATGATGGTGATACTTTTAAAGAAGCATTTTCAAATTTCGGAGTTTATTCTACGTGGATTTTTTGGGGAATTGGAGTTTTCTTTCACTGGCTAGGAGTTTTCGGATTTAATTCTTTCTTCGGGAAAAATTGGGAAGAGAATAAGTTAAAAGAAATTATGGATAAAGATGAGTTAACAAATAGGTCAGATGGATTCAAATAATAACAAAGAAGAGCGCTATTTAAAAGCGCAGAAAAGAGTAAAAGATATTAAAGGGTTTTACATTCATTTGTTTGTTACGGTATTTATTATTTCTATAATAGTAAGTGCAAATTTAATATTCTCTCCGAGTTTTCATTGGTTTTGGTTTGCCACTATAGGTCTGTTGGCGGGTTTAATTATTCATTGGATTGTAGTATTCGGAGTGAAAATACTTGGTTTTGATAAAAGTTGGGAAGACAAAAAGATTAAAGAATTTATAGAAAAAGAGAAACAAAACCTATAATAAAATGGATTCAATCACGAAAGAAGAACGCTATTTAAGAGCTAAGAAAAGAATCACTGAATTAAAAGAATTTTATATTCATTTAAGCGTATATATTATTGTAAATTTATTTTTAAGTGGTGCACAAATTGTTGATGGTGTTACAGAAGCCAAATCATTTACCGAGATATTTTCTGATATGGGTATGTATGGTGTTTGGTTTATGTGGGGTATTGGTCTTTGTTTTCACGCTTTAAAAGTATTTGGTTCACATTCCTTATTGGGTAAAAATTGGGAAGCGCAAAAAATCAAAGAACTTATGGAGCAAAATAAAAGCAATTAAATTATGGAAATCATCAACAAAGCAAATAAACTTGAACGTGCTAAAAAGAGGGTTAAAGAGTTGAAGAAATTCTACAAACATGTCGCATTTTATTTAGTGATAACTGTTTTTTTTATTGGAAGAAGAATATATAAAGATATAGGGTATGGCGATTCTGTTATTGAGGCCTTTACAGACATTAGCAATTACAGGTTGTTTTTTTGGTGGACTGTGATTTTGATTTTACATGGTTTAAAAACATATCGATTTGATTTTTTCTTTGGGAAAGACTGGAAGGAAAGAAAAATTAAAGAAGAAATGAATAAAAATAAAAATTTATAAAAGAGACTTATGAACGTATTAATCATAGAAGATGAAAAGCCAGCAGCAAGAAGATTAAATAGGATGTTGGGGGTTTTAGGAGTTCAGGTAAATGAAATGCTGCATTCTGTAGAGGAATCTATTGCGTGGTTTCAAGAAAACGAACATCCAGATTTAATTTTCTTAGACATTCAGTTGTCAGATGGTTTGTCCTTTGAGATTTTTGAACATGTTCAAATTTCTAGTGCCATAATTTTTACAACTGCTTATGATGAATACGCCTTAAAAGCATTCAAATTAAATAGTATAGACTATTTACTGAAGCCAATTGATGAAGATGAATTAAAGTCGGCTGTTGATAAATATAAAAATCAACACACAAAGCAACCTGATGTACAGTTAAATTTTGATGACATTAAAAAACTATTGGTAAATCCAATTGACCGGAAATATAAAAAGAGATATACCATTAAAGTTGGTCAGCATTTAAAAATAATATCATCAGAAGATATTGAGTGTTTTTATAGTGAAAATAAAGCAACCTATTTGCACACAAACACCAAAAGAAACTATTTGATCGATGGGGCATTAGAGCAACTGCTAACAGAATTAGATCCAGAAAACTTCTTTAGAGTAAACAGAACATTTATTGTCCAAATTAATGCCATAAAAGACATTATTGCATATACAAACAGCCGATTAAAAATCATTTTAGATTCATATTCTGAAACTGAAATCATTGTTAGTAGAGAACGAGTAAAAGAGTTTAAAAATTGGATTGCATAATGCAGTTGATTTTTAGGTAGTTATGATGGTGATTATCTTTTGATATTCAATTGTTTTGTTTAATAAATTTCGTACATTTGCACTCCTTTTTACGAGAACAGATTTATAAAAGGAATTGAGAAAATTTATATAATATAAACAACTCTTGCTGTTATTATCGTTAGTAATCTGAATAACAATAAGATACAAAGTGATTTCAGAATGTCTGAAGAAACAAAAAACACTGCTGAAGAAGCAGTAACACCAGTAACTGTTGAGACAGTAAACCCACAAGAATTTTTAGCAAACTTTGATTGGCACAAATACGAAGAAGGTATTGAAGCAGTTGATGAAGCTAAATTAGCTGAATTTGAAAAAGCGTTAGAAGGAACTGTAGGTTTCGTAAACGAACGTGATGTAATTGAAGGAACAGTAGTAAGATTAACAGATAGAGATGTAATTATTGACATCAATTCTAAATCTGAAGGAGTTATTTCATTAAACGAATTCCGTTACAATCCAGCTCTTTCTGAAGGTGATACAGTAGAAGTATTGGTTGATAAAAGAGAAGATAGCTCTGGTCAATTAGTATTATCTCACAAAAAAGCACGTGTAATTAAAGCATGGGATAGAGTTAACAATGCACATGAAACAGGAGAAATCGTTAACGGTTTTGTGAAGTGTAGAACTAGAGGAGGTATGATTGTAGATGTATTCGGTATCGAAGCATTCTTACCAGGATCTCAAATTGATGTGAAGCCTATTCGTGACTACGATCAGTATGTAGAGAAAACAATGGAATTCAAAGTTGTAAAAATCAACCACGAATTTAAAAACGTTGTTGTTTCTCATAAAGCATTAATCGAAGCTGATTTAGAAATACAGAAAAAAGAAATCATCGGTCAATTAGAAAAAGGACAAGTGTTAGAAGGTGTTGTGAAAAACATTACTTCTTACGGAGTGTTTGTTGATTTAGGTGGTGTTGATGGATTGGTTCATATTACTGATTTATCTTGGTCTAGAATTAACCACCCGAATGAGGTTGTTGAGTTAGATCAAAAATTAAACGTTGTAATTTTAGACTTTGATGATAACAAATCTAGAATTCAATTAGGATTAAAACAATTATCTGCACATCCTTGGGAAGCTTTAAGTACTGATTTAAAAATTGGTGATAAAGTAACAGGTAAAGTTGTTGTTTTAGCTGACTACGGTGCGTTTATCGAAGTTTCAGAAGGCGTTGAAGGATTAATTCACGTTTCTGAAATGTCTTGGTCTACACACTTACGTTCTGCACAAGATTTCGTAAAAGTTGGAGATACTGTTGAAGCGCAAGTTTTAACTTTAGATAGAGAAGAGCGTAAAATGTCTCTTGGAATGAAACAACTACACCCAGATCCTTGGACAGATATTACGACTAAATATCCTGTTGCTTCTACTCATACTGGTACTGTAAGAAACTACACTAATTTTGGTGTGTTTGTTGAACTAGAAGAAGGAATTGATGGATTGGTATATATTTCTGATTTATCTTGGACTAAGAAAATTAAACATCCATCAGATTTCGTAACTGTTGGTGATAAATTAGAAGTTCAAGTATTAGAATTAGATGTTGAAGGTCGTAAGTTAAACTTAGGACACAAACAAACTCAAGACAATCCTTGGGATGCTCATGAAGCAACATACGCTATAGACTCTGTTCATGAAGCAACTGTTTCTGAAAAGAACGATAAAGGAGCTACAATAGCATTTGCTGATGGAGTTGAAGGTTTTGCACCAAGTCGTCATTTAGACAAAGAAGATGGTGGGAAATTAGCGAAAGGAGATACTGCACAATTCAAAGTTTTAGAATTTTCTAAAGAATACAGAAGAATTGTAGTTTCTCACTCAGCAATCTTTAGAGCTGAAGAGAAGAAAAATGTAAAAGTAGCGACTAAAAAATCTGCTGATGCTGAAAAAACAACTCTTGGAGATATTGGTGGCTTAGCTGCATTAAAGAAGAAAATGGAAGAAGGTAAATCATAAGTACCTATTTAACATTTAGAATATTAAAAAGGGTTGTCTGAAAAGACAACCCTTTTTTGCGCTAAAATAATTCAATTTTTGTCTATTGAAAAAGAGAACGTTACTATTGCAGTAGGCTTTAAAAGAACCTGTATTACTAATAAAAAAAAATAGAGATGAAAATTTCAATTTGGGAAATTGCGCTTATTGTTTTAGTGTTTCTAATAATAAGATTTCTTGTGAAGTTTATTAAGAAGAAATTTTATAATTAATGAGTTGACATTTTAAGAGAAAAAAACGTTGTTGATTATTTCAACAACGTTTTTTTTATGCTAATTTTTAATTAATTCTTCTCATGCCACTATTTGCCTATAGAAATTATAGGGTAAATGAATAGCCGTTTGTTTCGTGATAAGAAATAAATTCATGCCCGTTTTATGCTGAAAATTGTGGTATTACTCTTTTATTTCAGCTTCAAATCATAGAATATAATTTATCTTTGTTCAGCTTATAAAAAAAGACCATGACATTAATAAAATCAATATCA